>JAGADB010000165.1 GCA_017613815.1 Clostridia bacterium
AGAACACCCTGCTCAATTTCAAATACAGAAGAAAATTCGTCGCCGAAAACGGACAGAACGGCATGGGCTCGAAATTCCACGGCAAAAACGCGGAAAATCTCGAAATTCCCGTTCCTCCCGGAACGATAATCAAAGACGCCGAAAGCGGCAAGATAATAAAGGATATGTCCGACGAAGACGTTGCCGAAACGGGAAGATACGTCATCTTAAAGGGCGGCAAGGGCGGATTCGGAAACACTCATTTCGCAACCCCCACAAGACAGACCCCCAACTTTGCAAAAAGCGGAATAAAGGGAAAAGAACTCGAAGTCGAGCTTGAACTCAAAATGCTCGCCGACGCGGGACTCGTGGGAATGCCGAGCGCGGGCAAATCGACGATAATTTCAATGATAAGCGCCGCAAGACCGAAAATCGCGGAATATCACTTTACAACGCTTTCTCCTGTACTCGGCGTGGTCGACGCGAAAGCCGGCGGCTACGTTATCGCGGATATCCCGGGACTTATAGAGGGCGCGTCCGAGGGCGAAGGACTGGGACATAGGTTTTTGAAGCATATAGAGAGATGCCGCCTTATCGTGAACGTGGTCGACGCTTCGGGAATAGAGGGCAGAGACCCGCTTGACGACCTGAAGGTCATCAATGAGGAGCTCGAAAAGTACAGCCCCGAGCTTGCGTCGAGACCGAGAATTATTGCCGCAAATAAAATGGATATGACAAGCGCGGAAACGCGTGAAAAACTCGAAAAATACGCAGAAAAATGCGGTATTCCCATAGTATTTATGTGCGCGGCAATAGGAGAGGGCACCGACGAGCTCAAGGAACTCGTTTCCAAAGAACTTCAGAACCTCCCGCCCATAAAAATTTACGAACCCGAGACGGTAATCGACGAAGAGAGCGAATTTGACGATGACGAGATAAAAATCACAAACGTAAACGGCGTATACCTCGTCGAAGCCGAAAGACTCGTAAACGTCATCAATTCCATAAACTTTTCCGACTACGAATCCGTCGCGTATTTCCAGAAAGTGCTGAAAAATACCGGAATAATTGCCGCACTTGAAGAAAAGGGAATAAAAGACGGCGATACCGTAAGTATTTACGGCGCGGAATTTGATTACTATAAATAAAAATAAAAAAAGCGGATAAATCAGCGATTTATCCGCTTTTTTCCTGCATTTTTTACGATAAATAATCGCATGCCGCAAGCGCGGCGGTCGCACCGTCAGACATTGCGGTAACTATCTGCCGTATGCTTTTTGTGCGGCAGTCGCCCGCGACGAAAACTCCGGGAGCATTTGTCAGACACTTTTCGTCCGAAAGAACGTAGCCCTTCGAAAGCTCGGTAAGCTTTTCAAACGGCTTGTTGTCTGGCATAAGACCGATGGCTTCGAAAAATCCGTCGGCGCTTACGGTTTTTTCCTCGCCTGTTTCTTCGTTTTTGATGACGGCAAAGATTTTTTCGCTTCCGTCTTCCTTAAAAAACTTCTGTACGGTGGTCGAAAACGTGTATTCAATATTCGGCTTTGATTTTACGAGGTCGGAAAGCTTCTTTTCACCCGTGAAATCGGCAAGATTTTGTATTATCATTACCTTGTTTGAGGTTTCCGCAAGAAGCAGCGCCTCCTGAAGCGCGGAATTTCCGCCGCCGATTAAGCAAACGTCCTTTCCCGCGTAAAACGCGCCGTCGCATAGCGCGCAGAAGCTTATGCCTTTTCCGATAAGCTCCTCTTCGCCGGGAACGCCGAGATGGCGGTGCTTTGCGCCCGTCGCAATTATCAGGGCGCGGCACGAATGCTCGCCGAAATCGGTGATAACCTTGAAAAGATTGTCTTCCTTCTGCACGTCGAGTACTTCTTCAATGTCAATGGCCGCGCCCTGCTCGAGAGCTTGCTCGACAAGCTTGTCGGCAAGCTCGGCACCGCCTATGCTTTGAAATCCCGGGTAATTTTCGATTTTCGGGGAGAACGTTATCTGACCGCCGAAGGCGGATTTTTCAAGGACGAGAACGTTTTTTCCCGCGCGTCTGGCGTATATCGCGGCGGTAAGTCCCGCGGGTCCCGCGCCGACAATGATGATATCGTATATTTCAGACATTTTTTGAAGTCCTTTCGGTAATTTGTTATTTTTAAGCCGCACATAAAGTGCGGCTTAAACGTATTTTGCGGAAAAGAATTTATTTTGAAAGATAAGTTTTGATTTCGGGAACGCCCACGAACTGTTCTCCGCTTGTCGTGATGAACGCCGGAACCTGTTTGAAGCCGTATGACATCGCAAGGTCCTTGTTGTCCTCGACGTAGAGCTTTTCAAAGTCAACGCCCGCTTTTTCCAAAAGCGCGTTCGCAACCTTGCAGTTGGGGCAGGTCTTTGTCGTAAACAGAATGTTTGAGTTCTGGCTTACGAAGGTGCTTGTGCCGGCGGCTGATACGGGTTCTGCCGCTTCGGGAGCTTTTGGCTCTGCGACAATGACGTGGGACGCTTTTAAGTGGCTGCGTGAAATGTCGTATACCTTTCTGTCCTTGAATTCCGCGGTCTTGCCGGCGTTCCAGTTCTGTACGGGACGGTAGTAGCCGGTGATACGGCTGTAAACTTCG
>JAGADB010000166.1 GCA_017613815.1 Clostridia bacterium
AGAATAAAAGAGCTGAGAAAAGTGAAAAAATCCCTGATAAAAATCGGCAGAATTGAAAATTCTGCCGATTTTTCGTTTTCCATTTGATTTTGCGCGCGAAAACACGTTTTTTCGTTTTTTTATTTATATTTTTCCGCTTTTTCGGGAAAAATACAGCGGTGATGTTTATGAAAGGTCTCAAATCAAATATTATTGCGGGCATTATTTTCGTTTCGGCGCTGGGAACTCTGTTTCAGTTTCTTTACAAATGGTCGGGAAGCAGCTTTTTCATCGGTTTTTTCACGTCGGTAAACGAATCAGTCTGGGAGCACACGAAGCTTCTCTTCTTCCCCATGCTTATATACTCTTTATATCTTAAAATCAAACTCGGAAAAGATTATCCCGGCATAAGTCCGGCGGCGGCTGTGGGCGCGCTCTCCGGCGTAATGTTCATAATCGTTTCGTATTACACCTATTCGGGTATTGCGGGATTTCACGTTACTTTTATTGATATGGCAATTTTCTATATCAGTGTTTTATTATCCTTCCTTATCGTTTACAAGCTTGCGCTTTCCCGCACGGTCGAAAAATACGATAAACTTTATCCGGTTATATGGATAGCGTTTATTTGTTTATACGTGATTTTTACTCTTTTTCCGCCGGAAATTCCGCTTTTTATCAGCCCCGAAAACCCGTAAAAAATCGGCAGGACCGTCCTGCCGATTTTGTTTTTGTCATCTTAAAGCAACGTATATGACGTCAGCCATCGGGCGCATGCTCGTTCTCCACCTGAATAATTTCGCATAAGCCGCGTTCTGCGGTTTATTTGCGATAACCTCGGCTTTTGCGCCGTCCGCGGCCTTTTTTCTGTCGATCCGTCTTACCGAAATCATTCTGTTTGCCGCGTCGTAATACACACAGCAGTACAAAAGCAGTGCGTTTTTGTATTCCAGGCCGTAACCGCGTTCGTAAAGCGTTTCGTCGGTAAATTTATAATTCGGGTCGAGCTTCGGGATATTTACCGGCAGTCTGCCTTCAGGCGTTTCGTCGTCCGAAAACGCCATATAAACCGCCGCCGGCATTGCGGGGCCGTATTGCGCAAGGTCTCCGTCGCCGTGGTAATTCGGGTTTTCGCTCATTCCCTTGGGCGACCAGGCAATCATCACCGCGTCGGCGTCGGGGTATCTCGCCGCGTCGTACGGAAGATGACAGCTGAGTATAATAAATCTGCCGCCTTGAGCGTGAACGAACGGTATAAGCTCGTCAACAAGCGCGCTCTGCGCCGCCGCGGAATTTGAAGTGTTCGCGGGATTAAGTCCCTTTTCTCCGCCGACAAGTTCCGTTACGGCGATGACGTTATCCGCGTCCTTTACAAGCTCTTTGAGCTCCCCGCTCGAAAGCAGGCTGCCGTCTTGTCTGCGGAAGCAGCCGATTTCTACCGCGCTTCCCTCGGGAAGCTTATTTTCGGCGATAATACGCTCTTTTGCGTATTCCATTGAGGTAATTTCGTCGGTATATGCCGTTAAAATAACGGTTTTTTCGTCTTTCCGGTCGAGCGGAAGGGTTTTGTTTTCGTTTTTAACGAGGGTTAATGCTTTTTTTGTTATCTCCCACTCTTTACCGTGATGCTCCTTTGAGCCGACGACGGATTTTGCGCTTGAAATGCGGTTTTCAAGGTCCGATTCGTCATATGCGTCAAGCAGATTTTTATTCTTTTTCAAAGTGAGTATTCTGCGCACCGCCGCGTTGATATTATTCATCATTTCCGCGTGGTTTTCGGCTTCGCTTGCAAGGTCGGAAAGGAGTTTTTCAAATTTTGACGCGTCATCCGCGGTAATAATGTCGCCCGGGCATATAAGGATATCGACGCCCGCGTTTATTGCGAGTTTGAACGCGTCGAATTTGTCAAAATGCTTGCTTATCGCGTCCATTTCCATAGCGTCGGTTACGACGACGCCGTCAAATCCCATACCGTTCCTTAAAATATCGGTTATTATCGTTTTTGAAAGCGTTGCGGGCAGAAACACGTCGTTTCCGTCGAGTTTCGATTTATATTTTCCCGTCTCGATATTCGGGTACTGGATATGCGCCGTCATTATCATTTCCGCGCCTTCGTCTATGCAGGCGTCAAACGGCACGAGCTCGCACGTTTTCAGTTCGTCGTACGTCGAGTCTATTTTCGGAAGCCCCGTGTGGCTGTCGGTGTCGGTGTTGCCGTGCCCCGGAAAATGCTTGAGAGTCGCTATGGTGCCGGTGCTTTGAAGGCCTTTCATAAACGCTTTTCCCATAAGCGAAACGGTCTGCGCGTCGTCGGAGAACGACCGCACGCCGATAACCGGGTTCGACGGATTGTTGTTTACGTCGACGACGGGCGCAAAGTCGGTATTCATTCCGAGGGCTTTAAGTTCTTCCCCGATTATTTCGCCCGTTTCGTAAGCGTAGTTTACGGAACCCGCCGCGCCGAGCGCCATATTGCCGGCAAACTGCGTTCCGCTCACAAGCCTCGTTACCCTGCCGCCCTCCTGGTCGACCGCGACAAACAACTGTCCTAAACCGTGAACGGCGTTCGCCTTTTGAATTTCGTCGGTAAGTCTTACGGTCTGCTCTGTGCCTGTGATATTCATGGCGTAAAGAATTACGCCCGAAAACGGATATTTTCCTATCAGGTCCTCCATCACGCCGGCAAGCTCGGTCATATTCTTTTTCGTGCCGTTTTCGTCCGCAAAGTAGCGCACCGACGGCATTATCATCTGCGCGATTTTCTGTTTCGTACTCATTCCGGCTATAATTTCGTCGATATCCGCGTTTTGAGCAGACGCCGCGAACAACGTGCCGGATATTATCGCGAAAAGAAGGATAAACGATATTATTATGCCGTATTTTTTCATAATTCTCCGCCCTTCCGAAAATTAAGACAAAAAACTGTAAATTCTTAAAAAATCAGGGCAAGTGATACTTGCCCTGATTTGGCGCGCCACGGGGGACTCGAACCCTCGACCTTTTGGTTCGTAGCCAAACACTCTATCCAACTGAGCTAGTGGCGCATCGCTTATACATCTTATTCATAATATCACAAACGCGTCTGTTTGTCAAGTGTTTTGCGCTTTGTTTTCAAATTCAAATAATACAAAAACGACACCGGAAACGCATGAAATTTTGATAAAAGTCTTGACAAATATCCGCCCTTATGCTATAATTCTATCGCTGCCCGAAAGAAATAATAATTATCTGGGTGTGGCGCAGTTTGGTAGCGCGCTACCTTGGG
>JAGADB010000167.1 GCA_017613815.1 Clostridia bacterium
CCTCTGCCCCTTGCGCATGATGTCGGTATGAAAGATAAACGGTACCAGCGGGTCCTTTATTATATGCGGCTCATATACCAGCATTTTAATTCTCCTTTATATTTTGCAATATTGTGTTACAAGATGTCAAAAAAGTATATTGTATTTTCACACCATATATTATACAATGGAATCGTAGAATAATCAACAGTATTTATAAAATAATGAATAAAAGGAGGAACAAAAATGTACAATTTTCCAATCGGCGCCATGCTTGAATCCTTCAGACTCGACAGAAGCGCCGCGATCAAAAAAGCCGCCGAAATCGGCGTAAACGGCATACAGATGTATGCGACGGAAGGTCAGAATTCCCCCGAAAATCTCTCCGCTTCCGACAGAAAAGCGCTTCTCGACGAAGTAAAGTCAAGCGGACTGTGCTTCTCCGCGCTCTGCGGAGACCTGGGCAAGGGCTTCGGCAACAAGGACCTCAACCCCGAGCTTATAGAAAAGTCAAAGAGAATCATTGATCTTGCAAAAGACCTCGAAACAGATATCGTAACGACGCACATAGGCGTCGTTCCCGAAGACCCCGATCACGAGAGATACAAAATCATGCAGGAAGCGTGCTTTGAGCTCGCTCAGTACGCGGACAGCGTAAACGCACACTTTGCGGTTGAAACGGGTCCCGAACCGGCGTCAAGACTCTGCGCGTTCCTCGACACGCTCGGCTCGACCGGCGTTGCCGTAAACTTAGACCCCGCAAATCTCGTAATGGTTTCAAAAGACGACCCGGTGAAAGCCGTTCATACACTTAAAAAATACATCGTTCACACCCATGCGAAAGACGGTGTAAATCTGCATCCCGTAAATCCCGAATATTTCTTCAAGGTATTCCATCCCGCGCCGGTTGACTTCTTCAAAATCGAGTATTTCAGAGAACTTCCGCTCGGAACGGGAGACGTTGATTTCCCGAACTACTTAAAGGCGCTTGAAGAAATAGGCTTCAAGGGCTTCCTCACGATAGAAAGAGAAGTCGGCGAAACGCCCGAAAAGGACATCCGCATTGCCTGCGACTTCTTAAGAAAAACGATAAGCGAAAATTAAAATAAAAGGAGATTTATCATGTCAGAAAAATTGAAAATCGCGCTTATAGGCGCGGGAAACATTGCAAACACGCACATCGGCGCATATAAGAGAATCCCCGGCGTTGAAGTTTACGCAATCTGCGACATCGACGAAAAACGTCTCAACATCACGGCAAACCAGTTCGGTATTGAGAGAAGATACACCGACCTCGACAAGATGCTTTCAGAGCTCCCCGAGCTCGACGCGGCAAGCGTTTGCGTATGGAACTGCAACCATGCGGAATGTACGATAAAGGCTCTTAACGCGGGACTTCACGTTCTCTGCGAAAAGCCCATGGCTTACAACACCGCTGAAGCAATCGCAATGAAGGAAGCTGCAGAGAAAAACGGAAAGCTCCTCATGATAGGCTTCGTTCTCAGATTTTCAAATGAAGCGAAGATCGCGAAAGACCTTATCTCCAAGGACCTGCTCGGCGACATATACTATGCGAAGGCGCAGTTCATCAGACGCCACGGCAACCCCGGCGGCTGGTTCTCCGACATTGAGAGAAGCGGCGGCGGACCCGTTATCGACATCGGCGTTCACGTAATCGACCTCACAAGATACCTCATGGGACTTCCCAAGCCGGTGAGCGTTTATGCCGTTACCAACAAAAAACTCGGCAGAAGAGATTACCTCAAAAATCACGTTGACTGGGCGCCTCTCAACGCTTCTCCGTCGGATCCCGACACCGTTGAAGACTTCGCAACGGCTCTCATCAGATACGACAACGGCGCGGTTCTCAGCCTTGAAACGACCTACGACATCAACCTGCCCGACAACAACACGCGTCTTCTCTGCGGTACCAAGGGCGGCCTTTCGATAGGCGAAAGAGAAATGATTCTCTACAACGACACGGACGGATTCCTCTCCGACGTGAGAATAGACAAGAGAAACTACAAGGAAGCGGGCGACTTCTTCGTTGCCGAACTGTCGCACTTCGTTGACTGCATAACTAAGGGCGTAAAGTGCCAGAATCCCGCGGAAGACGGCGTGGAAATCATGAAGATCCTCGACGCTATCTACGAATCCGCAAGAACGGGACACGAAGTTGTGCTTGACTGATGAAAAGAGGGTAAAAATATGAAAATATCACTCAGCGCATATTCGCTCAGCCAGAAGCTGAACAGGCGTGAAATGACCCAGCTCGACTGCGCCATCAAAGCAAAGGAGCTCGGCTTTGACGCGATAGAATATACCGACATTTTCGGAAGAACCTACGAAGACCAGGTCGCATACGCAAAAAGAATTAAAGAGGCGGCTGACGGCGCCGGAATTGAAATCGGCTCGTACGTAGTTTCGGCATGTCTTTACAAGGACACCGCGGAAGAGCGCAGAGCGGAAATCGAGACGGTAAAGAAAAAGCTCGACATCGCGAGCGTTTTAGGCGTTAAAATTTTCCGCCACGACGTGCTTTACGCCACGGGCAAAGTCGGCGAATCGAGAAGTTTCGGACTTATGCTTCCCTACATTGCCGAAGCAACGAGGGAGATTTCCGAATACGGAAAGTCCCTCGGCATTACGACCTGCACCGAAAACCACAGCTTTATCGCTCAGGACAGTTACAGAATGGAGCAGCTTTTCAACGCGGTCAACCACGACAACTACGGTCTGCTCATCGACATAGGAAACTTTGTCTGCGCCGACGAAAATCCTCTGCAGGCGGTTTCGCGCCTTGCTTCCTGCGCGGTTCACGCACACATAAAGGACTTTATCATAAGAGACCACCCGATTCACGAGTTCGGCTACTTTGAGACGAGGGGCTGCAACTACGTCTGCGGCACGATTTTGGGCGAAGGCGACGTTCCCGTAAAGAAGTGCCTTGCGATACTCAAGAGAGCCGGCTACGAGGGCGACCTCGTGATAGAATACGAGGCAAACCACGAGTGCATCGACGGAATAACAAGGGCGCTCGCAAACCTCAAATCCTATCTTGCCGAGCTTGACTGGAACTGAAAATTTGACATGAAAAAACCGCTCGCATAGCGAGCGGTTTTTTATTACATTTTCAGCGTTTTTAA
>JAGADB010000168.1 GCA_017613815.1 Clostridia bacterium
TCTTTCCGCTTCCTGCGCCGGCGGCGACTATCAAAGAGCAGTTGGACGCTTCAATGGTATTTTGCTGCGCTCTTGTATATTCCATATCAAAACCTCCTTTTTAAAAAAAGTTTTCTTCAATTAAATTATACTTGCTTTTTTATCCCGTGTCAACAAAAAAAGAACGGCACTCAGCCGTCCTTTTTTTGCGTTATTTACAGTCTTTCGAGCGATTTGTTCAAAAACGCCCGCATTTTTGCGCTTTTGGGGTTGTCAAACACTTCGTCGGGCGTTCCCTCTTCCTCAATTCTGCCGTCGGCGATGACCATCACCCTGTCCGACACGTTTCTTGCAAAACCGAGCTCGTGAGTTACGATTATCATCGTTCTGTCGGTGTTTTTGAGCTCTTTTATTACCCTTAACACCTCGCCCGTAAGTTCGGGGTCGAGCGCGCTCGTCGGTTCGTCAAAGCAAAGCACTTCGGGGTTCAAAGAAAGCGCCCTTGCTATCGCAACTCTCTGCTGCTGGCCGCCCGAAAGCTCGCACGGGTAGGAGCCCGCCTTTTCGGTAAGTCCGACGTTTTTTAAAAGCTCGTACGCCTGCTCTTTTATCTGCTCCTTGGTCATTCCGTCCTTTTTCTTGCTCTTTTCTATGAGTTCCTTTGCGAGCATGAGGTTTTCAAGCACGGTATACTGCGGAAACAGATTAAAAGACTGGAAGACGAGCCCGAAATGCAGTCTGTTCTGTCTTATCTGCTTTTCGGTCGTTTTTTCACCGCTTCCCGCGTCGAAAATCTTTTCTCCGTTAATCTTTATCGTTCCGACGTCGGGCGTTTCGAGGAAGTTTATGCACCGAAGAAGCGTCGTTTTTCCGCCGCCGGACGAGCCGAGCACCGACAGCACCTCGCCTTTGTCAAGCGAAAAGCTTATGCCTTTCAGAACCTCGGTTTTTCCGAATTTTTTATGAATATTTTCTATTTCAAGCAGCGCCATCGTCTCACCTCATCCCTTATAATAATTCATTTTTTTCTCGATAAATCCAAACACAAGCGTAAGCAGTCCCGAGAAGATAAGATAAAACGCGCCCGTGTAGAACAGCGGCCATACGAGTCCGTCCGTTTTTGCGAATTTCTGCGCCGCCCATATCACTTCGTATATGGATATAACTCTTGCAAGCGACGTGTCCTTTACCAGCGTTATTATTTCGTTTCCCATAGGCGGAACGATTTTCTTTATAACCTGAAACAGTATGACCTTGAAAAATATCTGAGTCTTTGTCATTCCGAGTACCGCGCCCGCTTCGTACTGTCCGACGGGCATGCTCTCTATTCCGCCGCGGTATATTTCCGAAAAATAGCAGGAATAATTGATTACAAACGCGACCATTACCGCCATAAACCTGTCGGGTACGCTCCAGGTCTTGAGAAAATCTATTAACGCGTTTGAGTATCCCGCACCCATCGCCCACTGTCCGATAAGTCCCGGCACGTAAAATATTGCGATAAGCTGCAGCATAAGAGGCGTTCCCCTTATTACCCACACGACGAATTTCACGACGTACTTTATCGGGCGTATCTTGCTCATGGAGCCGAAGCTCAAAATCAGTCCCAGAGGAAGCGCGAAAAGCAGCGTCAGCGCAAATATTTTAAGCGTCATGCCGAAGCCGTTGAGCAGCGACATCGTTACGTTCAAAAACATTGTTTTTCCCTTCCGTATATCAAAAATGCCAAAAAGCAGAAGGCTTTCTTACGAAAGCTTTCTGCTCTTTTTCTTATAGTGCGTTTACAGTCTTAAAAAGCAAGCGTAAGGTCGTACTTTTCCGCAAGTTTCGTGAGCGTTCCGTCTTTGTACAGACCGTCGATTATCTTGTTTACTTCTTCAACGGTGTCCGTGCCTTTTCTGAAGCCTATTCCGTATTCTTCGGACGTGAGCGCAAGGCCGGAGGCGAGGTTTTCATAACTTGTGCCCTTGCCCGTCATGGCGTTTGCCATGGTGATGTCGATTACGCATGCGTCTTCGGCGCCCGACGCAACTTCCATAAGGGCCGTTGCCTGGGTGTCGACTTCAACTGCGTCGTATCCCGCGTCAACGATGGCAAGCATACCTGCGGAGCCCGCTTCAGCAACGAATTTGAGGTCTGCCAATGATTCAACGGTGTCGTAGTCCGCAACCTTCGACGCGTCCATTACGACAACCTGTGCGTTTACAACGTAAGGAACAGAGCAGCCCATTGCGTTCTGAACTTCGTTTGTGAGCGTCATGCCGTTCCATACGCAGTCGATTGCCTTGGAATCGAGCTCGAATACCTTGTTGTCCCAGTCGATTTCCTTGAATTCAACCTTTACGCCGAGTTTTTCCGCAACGAGTTCCGCAAATTCCGTGTCAAAGCCCGTCCATTTGCCGTTTTCGTCAAGATAATTCATAGGTTCGTATTCGGTAATGCCGACTATCAGCACGCCCTTGTTCTTTATGTATGCAAGGTCGCTGTTTCCGTCGTTCTTTTCACACGATGCAAGCGATATTGCGCAAAGCGCCGTCATCATTACCGCCAATACAACTGCCAATACTTTTTTCATTTCATATTCTCCTTTTTTATTGGGTTCACTTTATTACTTTACTTTATTAAAGCGAATAAAGTATACCACAAATTTTGAAATTTGTCAAGGGGTTTTGATTTTTGGACATATTTTGATTATTATTCGAGTTTGATAAAATGATATACGGCTTCGCCGCATGATATACCGTGCTCCGCACGGCATGATATATTTGCTGACGCAAATATGATATAATATCCGTTCCTTAATACGCCGCAGGCGTATATCATACCCGAAGGGTATATCATACCGCAGGTATATCATCCGTTCCGACAAGGAACGGATATCATTGCAAAAGGCACGCGAAAGCGTGCCTTTTGCTTCGGGGACTCTGAACCCAGATTTGCGCCGGATGATACGGAGATTTTGGGGTTCAGCATAGCGCAAATCGTTCCTTTTTGCAAA
>JAGADB010000169.1 GCA_017613815.1 Clostridia bacterium
ATTGCACTGGCCTTAAACGCCATGGGTATTACGTTATGCTATGCGTTTATTGTGGCGGTGGTGGGCGCGTTGTTATTTGTACAGGTGGAACGGCGCGTACGCAAACAACGCGTGCATTTGTTGACGTCTTGGGAAAAACAAATTATGAACAAGCCCGAAACGATTAACCGGGTGATATTTTTGGAACTGGGCGCGTGCTTTTTGATTAACTTTGTATTGATTTCATTATTTATCGGTATAAGCGGGGCGGCCATGCGCTGGTTGCAACCGCATATTCCCCAACGGGCGTTTTTCGCCTGTCAGTTTGCTTTTATGGCAGTGCCGTGGATCGGGCTGGCGTCGCTCATCCCCGAATTTCGGTTGAAAAAGAGGTAACGCATGAAATTTAAAGAACACTTCGGTTTTTTTATGCGCTCGTTCTTTTCACGTTCCTCGTAAAACACGTCAAGCATTTCGCTTATATCGTCATAATCGCTTATTACGGCGCCCGCGCCGTACTGCCTTATTTCACAGAAGGAATAATCGAGCACTTTGCCGTTTTTATCTGTTATGAGTTTCGGCGAAAAGTCATTTATTCTTACGCAGTCGTAGATTTTTGACAAATTGAACCACAATTTGTCTTTATCACACGTATTTATCGGTTCGGAAACGCTTTTTGCGGTCCTGAAAACGATTTCACGTGCGATAAGCGGCGAAAGTCCCGCGTATTTTGAAATAAGGTACTTGTCCCCTGCCGTAGTTACGCCGCGCGACACGTCTTCATCGATTTTTAAGAAAAAATTCTCTTTGGTTTCTTCAAGAACGTTGATTTTCCCTTTTTGAATTTCGGGATTTTCATACAAAAATCCGCACAAAACCTCTCTTTTACTGTTTGCGGAAAGGCTTACGGGATTGAGCACCGCGATTATCCTCTTATTTCCGTCAAGAAGGATTACGTTGCTGTACGTGCCCATTATCTCGCATACGATATGTTTTTCCGACTGAAAGCCGAGCTCGTCGGACGAAAGAACGCTTATCATCATCGCTCTGTCAAAGCCGATCTGGCAAACGTCTGTTATCACTCCGCCAGTAAGATGCTTTCTTAACAGCATGCAGAACATCGGCGCCGAAAGAGGATTTTCTCTTTCGGAGTTTATATATCCCACCCTTGAAGAACCTGCGTGCGCCGAAAGAAGCAGTCTGTTTGAGCCGTTTTTTGAGCGAAGATGAAGCACGATTTCGTCGCGTTCCGGCTGATATATTTTTTCAATGCGCGAACCTTTGGCAGTTTCTTTCAGCTGCTTTACGACAGCCGCCATCACTCCCGCGTCAAACGGCATATTATCGCTCCTTTCGTCAGAATTTTATAATTAAACTAAATATTTACGTACGGACTTTTTACGTCGTAGGTAAGCACTTCAACGTCTTTGAAGTTTGAATTAATTATCTCCTTAAAACGCGAACAGATTATATTTTCGGTATAATAGTGTCCGCAGTCAAATAAACACATATCGAGTTCTTTTGCGTTAATAAAGATATTGTGAGTGATTTCACTTGTAATATATGCGTCGGCTCCCGCAAGATAAGCGTCGTGATAATAGCTTTTTCCGCCGCCGCCGACAAACGCGACCTTTGATATCTTTTTATTGCCGTTTTTGAAAAGCGATGCGCGTATTGTTCCGCAGTTCAGTTTCTTTTTGATATATTCTGCAAAATCCGTCTGGGACATGGATTTTTTAAGAGTACCTATTCTGCCGAGCATTCCGCTTTCTCCGCCGAAAGTCTTTACGTCTTTCAGTTCAAAAAGCTCTGCAAGACATTGGTTTACGCCCGTTTCCGCGCTGTCCATTCTCGTATGGTAGCTTATGACGGATATATCGTTATCCGCAAGCTTTTTGAAAAGCTCGTAATCTTTTCCGGCAATCGACTTTAAAGGTTCAAATATCATGGGATGATGCGTAACGATAAGTTTTACGCCGTTTTTTACGGCAAAATCTACGCCTTTATCCCTTATTTCAAGCATAACCGCCGCTTTTTTTATATTTTTATCATAATCTCCGCATATCATTACTCCGTCGTTATCCCAGCTTTCCGAAAGTTCTTTCGGAGCAAAAGAAGATATAACCTTGTCTATATCGCATATTTTAGCCATAACAATTCTCCTTTTTCATATTTTTCCGTTTTTGATTTTTCCAAAATCGGAAAGCAGATTTTTTTCGTATTCCGCGTCTTTATTTGCCTTTACAAGCTGAGAAAAAAGCTTTCCGAATATTCTCGTCTTTCGCGCAAGATACGCTTCAAAAAGCGGCTCTCTGTTTTGTACGTTTGCTTTTCCGAGATGATACTCGTATTCTTTGAATTTTCTTATTTTTCCGTCGTATCTGCAAAGCATTACGGAATATACTCTCGATTTATCCTCTACAAGCTTTTCGTTTACAATTTCGTAGCCGTTTTTGCTTAGATATTTTCTGAGTTCATACTCGCTTGTCATTGCCTGAAGGACAAATCCCGTATTCTTTGAACGTTTTATGCTTTCCGGCGCGCCCGATATGATATCGGAAATGAGTTCCCCGCCCATTCCGAGAATAAAAACGCGGTCAAAATGCATATTATCAAGGTTTTTTAAGCCGTCGTTCTTAATTACTTCTATATATTCCGACAAGCTTTTATCCATATATTTTCTTGTCCCGACCGCTTTTTTCGCCTTTTCGACGGGTCCGTCGTTTATGTCGCAGGCAAGCACTCTTTTACATATTCCCGATTGCACAAGGTAAATTGAGAGTTTGGCGTGATCGCATCCTACGTCGCACGCATGCATGTTTTTGCCGTTTTCGCCCTCAAATAAAACGGTGGCGGCAAACTCTGCCGCCACTGTCAACCTTTTGCTCGGTAGAGTCAGGTTTCTACCCATTTTATTTTGCAGCGATAAGCTCGTTGAGTTTTTTAACAAGCTCGTCTGCGTCGACGCCGTGCACCTGACATGCCATTTCGATGCTTTCGGCTCTTGCCGAAGGGCATCCTAAGCAATGCATTCCTATTTCAAGGAAAATCGGTGCGCATTCCGGCGCTATGTCAAGTATACTGCCTATAATCGTGTCTTTTGTAATAGTCATCTTTAATTCCTCCGCTTTGAATTATTCGTCGTCGTCAAGGTCAACGACGTCAACGTCTTCACCGTATGCTATGACAACGCGTCTGTTGGCTTCCGTTCCGATTGAGAAGGTATGAACGCCTTTGATGTGCTGCACTTCGGAATGAATTATTCTTCTCTCATAAGCGCTCATGGGCTCGAGAGTAAAGTTTCTGCCGGTAGCGAGCACCTTTGACGAAACACGTCTTGCAAGCGCTTTAAGCGTTTCTTCTCTCTTTGCTCTGTAATTTTCGATATCGATTATAACTCTTATATAATCGTGCTTTGAGTTGTTTTTGGGATATCTTCCCACAAAAATGTTCGCAAGGTACTGCAATGCGTCGAGAACGTCGCCGTGTCTGCCTATAAGCATTCCGAGTCCGCTTCCCGTAATCACGATATGAATGTCCTTGTCGTACGTTTTGCCGTCTTTGGAAAGTTTTTCGTCAATTCTGGAAACGCTTGCTTTTGCGTTAACGTTCATATCGGAAATTACCATATTGAGAAATTCAACGACCTTTTCTTCCGTCTCTTTGAAATCCGCGTCGGCGCTTTCATTTTTAACTGCGCTTCCGGATTTGGATTTAGACAGCCCGGCGTCTTCGAGAATTGAATTTGTGCCGTCGCAGTAAACTTTGACTTCAACTTCCGAGCCGAACATCTTCAAAAAGCCCTTTTTTGCTTCTCCCAAAATGGCGTAGTCGACGTCTTCGACTCTTTTGCCGAGAAGTTCGGCGCCTTTTTGCAGCGCCTCTTCCACTGTTTTGGCTTTTACTGTTACTTCTTCCATTTTTATTCCTTTCTACAATAAGCAGGCTCCTCGAAACACATAAAATCGTCCTGCCAAATAAACAAAATCAGATCTTGCGTCTCGCCTTCAAGGGCTTGTTTGTCTCTTTCAGGCGGCGCTTTATTTTATTGGTAAGTCCGTTGGGTCCGGACGAAACGGAAATGCTCGTCTTTTCTTCAAAATCGGGTTCAGGCACTTCTTCGTAAATCGGAGAAGAATAATCGGGGTCCTCAAGAACGACGTTTCTCGCCTTTTCGGAATATTTGCCCTTTAATTTAAGTTCCGCTTCTTTCAGTTCCTCATCCGTTACGGGAGGAATGGGATACATCTTATAGAGAACTATCTGCTGAACAGCCGAGAGAATGTTCTGGAGCATCCAGTAAATAGCGATTGCAGACGGCAGGGAGAATGAAATCCACACCGAAAGCAGCGGCATCGTCCAGTCCATCATAGCCATGCTCGACTGGGTTTCCTTTGCCTGCTGAGTCTGATACGTGAATTTTCTTATTATTTTCGTGCTGAAAAATGCAAATACGAACGTCAAAATCGGGATTATAATATAAATATTAAACGCAAGCGTAGGGTTAACCGTAAGGTCGATACCGGCTACGGTAAAATGGTTCGTAAGGTCGCTTATCTGCGAAATTAGGCCGTTTGCATTCACCGAAGTGATATTTGCGCTTGAAAGACCTGCGTTTATATTATCGATAATCGCGGGTTTTACCGACGTACCCATATCGGTGATAGCCTTTATGATATTTATATCATAGTTTGCCCTCATTCCGAATGAATTGTTC
>JAGADB010000170.1 GCA_017613815.1 Clostridia bacterium
CCGAAAGCAAGGCGGAGATAGGCGCCGTCGAGACGGGAAACATCGTACATAGGGCGCTGGAGCTTATACTGCCCGCGCTTGCGCAAAAGTTTGCGCAAAACGGAATTATAACCGAAGAGGATATTTCCGCCGAAGCCGACAGGGTGCTGGAAGGCATACTCAAAAACATCTTTACTTACAGCGGAAGCGCGTTTACAAAGAGGTTTGAATATACGTTTTCAAAGCTCGGCAAGACGGTAAAGGCGATTTGCGGCGAGATGGCGGAGGAAATGAAGGTTTCCTCGTTCGTGCCCGTCGATTTCGAGCTCGAAATTTCCGAAAGGGGAACGGTCAAGCCCGCAAAAACCGAGATAGAAAACGGAAAAATATTGAATATCGTCGGAAAAATCGACAGAGTGGATATGTTTACCGACAAAAAGACGGGAAAGACGTGGGTGAGGGTAACCGACTACAAGACGGGAAGCAAAAAGTTCGAGACAGACGACGTGAAAAAGGGCTTCAACCTGCAGATGCTGCTGTATCTCTACACGCTTTTGCAGGCGTCTGACGGAAGGTACAAAGACGTTTATCCCGCCGGCGTAATCTATAAAATGGTAATGCCGAACGCTAAGAGCGAGACGCTTGCAAAGTTTGCCCAAAGCGAAGATCCCGACGGCGGAGTAGTAAGCCTGACCGACGGAATAGTCGTTTCGGATATGGATATAATTTTCGCGATGGATAAGGAAAATTCAGGCAGATTTACGCCCGTAAAACTCTCAAAGACAGGGGAGACAAAAGGCGCGCTGCCGCCCGAAGACCTTGTAAATCTGCTCGAAGACGCCGTCAACAAGGCGGGCGAAATCGCGAGCGGTATGTCAAAGGGCATAAAAAGCGCGGACCCCTATAAAGACGGAAAAACCCGCGACGCGTGCGAGTACTGCGACGTAAGGAGCATCTGCCCGTCGATTAAAGGCAAGAAAAACTACGTTTACGAAAACGCCGACGGCTGATTTTCGGCAAAAACGCTTAAAATCACGCATACGCACAAAATCACAAGCGAGAAATTGAAGCGCGTTAAACAGAGCGCGAAAGCGGACGCGAAAATAAATAAAACCGAAGAAATCTTAAAGGCGGCGGAGCATATTCCGTCCGCCTTTTCGCTTTCAAAAAGCGTATGTGAGAGGATGAAAAGTATTCTTCCGCCGTCGAGATTTTTTTGCGGAATTAAATTCAAAAAAGCAAGAATAAGGTTGCAAAACACGGTAAAAAACGAGAAAATATCCCTCGAAAAAAGGTGAAAGACAAACGCTCCGAGCGCGAAAACGAGGTTCGCGAAAATGCCCGAAAAAGCGACGGCGAGTTCCTTTTTGTACGGCAGAAGCGCGCTTTCCGAGCGGATTATCCCGCCCGAAAGATAAAGGTCGACGCAGTAAATCTTAACCTTGAAAAGCTTCATCGCCGAAATGTGCCCGAGCCCGTGAAAAAGGGCGCAAAGAATAACAATAAGCGTGAATACCGAAAAAAGCCCCGAAATCACAAGGGTAAAAACGGTTATAAGCAGATACGGACTTATATTCACTTTAATAAACGGCAGTTTTATCAAAAATTCTGCATTTTTCATATTGAAAACCCCGGTATAATATATTCCGCAAAAAATAAAAAAAGAAGGCAGAGCGCCTTCTTTTGCTTTTTAATTAAACAGTTCTTTCATCAATTTTTCGCCGAAAAGCGTTATTTTTTCGTAGTCGGTCGCTTCGCCGTAGATTTCCTCAAGCTTTTCGTGGAGGGCGCCCGCCTCTTTAAGCTCCGAAAACGCCTCCTTCATAAGCGATTTTTCGCATTTTTCGGCAAAGCGGTATTTCGCCCTGTTTTTTCTGTCAGATACAAGGTCGAAAAACCTGCCGAGGTTTATGATTTTGTAGTCCTTCTGCTCCTTTTCGAGTGCAGCGCAGTATTCGTCGTCGTAAAGACTTACGCACAGCGAAAGAGACGGAAAATATAGGCAGTTTATCCTTTCGGGGTTGAGTTCGCCGCAGCCGACGTACATTTCATTAACTCTTCCGAGCGCGTTTTCGTAAAGAAGGGAAAAGAAAAGGGGAGCCGTCTTTTTTACGTCTTTTACGAAATATTTGTTTACGCTTTCGTTTTCAAACGTGAAAAACCGCACTCTGCCTTCTTTTCCGAGCGCGCTTGTGAAAACGCGCTTTACTTTCGTGTGAAAAGAGCCGTTTTTGAAATATTTTGACGAGAACTTGTCGCAGGCGCGGACCGCTTTTTCTTTTTGCAGGCACTTTGCGCTTATAGACGTTTCATCTTTAATTAAATTTTCTGCGGCGCCGAAAAGCGCGTAGGCGCGGCGGAAGCAGTCGTCCTTTTCGCAGGAAAGGGACTTTATTTTTTCCTTTTCCCTTTCGAGAACGGACGTGTCCCACGCCTCTCCGAGATTTAGTATTCTTCCCTTTGCGCCCGCGTATTTCGGCTCGAACGCGTGGGGAGCGGTGCCGTCTATCACGGCAAAGGATTTTTCCTTTACCAAAACCCCGTCAAGCGAAAACGGGTCGGACGAGCAGTGGTAGCATTCGGGCGTAAAGCCGAGATTTTGCGCTTCTTTTGCGATATTTTTCATAAGCGTGCTCTTTCCGACGCCGGGGCCGCCTTTGAGAACGGTTATCTTTTGCAGTTCGTCGGAATCGAAAATATCCGAAAAAAAGCTTAAGAAACCGTCGTATGTATTTGCCGCGGCGAAAAAGTGAAGTCCGTTTTCGTCCGAATATATTCTTTTATTCATGGCAGATATCCTTTCATGGTTTATTACGTTACTTTATACTATGCCGAAACGGAAAAAGGGTTACCGACGGAGGCTGCCGTAACAAAAAAAGTAAGACTGCATAAAATAACAACAGGTAACGGGAAACCCGTTGCAAATAAACGTTTAAGGAGGAGTATTTATGGCAGGCTGTCTTGCAAATGCTTTTGACGACAACAACGTTTGGCTTATAATTCTCATTGCAGTCATCATCCTCTGCACCTTCTGCGGCTGATAGAACATACAGTCGGAGAAAACGGGAAATTTCTGTGGTTTGCGGCAAAAATTGACTTACCGCCACGCTTTCTGGAAAAGTGTGGCGGTTTTTCTGTAAGATTATGAAAAACGCGGTAAAATTGCGCTTTTGCGGGAGATATTGTTCCTTGATAACACAAACGGAAAAGGTTATAATTGTTTTCGGAAAGGGGAGATTTTGATGAAAAAGTTAAGCGCTGTCATCATTTCCGTAATGCTTGTACTGCTTCCTTTAACTGCGAGCGCAAGCAAACTTTCGGAAAACAAAATTTCTTTAACCGACGTCATCGAAAGTGTGAAAAATTATAAGAATATTTCAAAAACCGAAACTGTTTCCGACTGCCCGATTAAAAACGCCCTCGGCAATAATTTAAGAAACGTGATTTTCGGCATTCTCCAGAAGGATATCGACTGCACCGACTGCGAAAACGGCGGAAAAATCACCGTTTCGACCGGGGACGTACTCAAAAACCTCTTTGAAAAAATCGTAAAAACAACTCCCGAAACGGAAAAAGAGGAAAAAGAAAGCATTAACGAAGAAATACCCGAAATTCCCGATGAGGAGCCTGTTTTTATCCCCGAATGGCACGAAAAAGAGCCCGAAAATGAACAGCCCGAACAGCAACAGCCCGAACATACGCCCGAAATTCCCGTTTACGAGGAAAAGGAAGAACTTTACGAAAACGAAAACGACTACGTAAACGAAATTTTAAGACTCGTAAACAAGTACAGAAACGACGCGGGGCTTTCGTCCGTAAAACTCGACGAAAATCTCTGCAAAGCGGCGCAGATAAGGGCTGAGGAAACCAAAACCTCGTTTTCGCACACGCGCCCGTCGGGAAAGACCTGCTTTTCCGTACTTTCAGACCTCGGAATAAGCTACATGGGCGCGGGCGAGAACATCGCTTACGGACAGAGGTCGCCGAACGAGGTGATGACCGCCTGGATGAACTCCGAAGGACACCGCGCAAACATATTGAACGGTTCGTTCACCAAACTCGGCGTGGGGGTTTACACCTATTCGGGAGTAATCTACTGGGCGCAGATGTTCACCTATTAAAAATTAAAATTTCACACGTAACTTTTTGAGAAAAAAGCGCTTTTCGGGAAAAACTTCTCCCGGAGGGCGCTTTTTTGTCTTAATTTTTATAATAATATATATATAGACAAAAAATAATTAATGTGTTATAATAACTATGTATATGTATAAATAAAGGACTGATAGTTTTGCAAAGACCTTTAAGCGAATATTTCAAAATCGCCTCCGACCTTGCGAGAGGATTTTTCAAAAAATGCAGATTTGACAAAACGGGACCCCTTTTCCGCGCCGAAAAGGGCGTAAGAGTCGTGCACAGAAACAGCAATATCACGCTCGGCAGAAAAGTCTTTCTTCACAGAGGAGTAAAGATAAGCGCGAGCGGCACGAAGGACAAAAAGGCGAAAATATATATCGGCGACGGATGCGCGATAGGCGACAGGACCGAAATTCACGCGGGCGAAAACATATATATCGGCAACGGCACGCTCGTCGCGTGGGACTGCTGCATAATCGACAGGGACTACCATAAATTCTGCAGCGAGACCGAAAAAACCTCCCCCGTAAATATAGGAAAACACGTCTGGATAGGCTGCCATGCAACAATACTCAAAGGCGTAACCATAGGCGACGGCGCGGTTATCGGCGCGGGCTCGGTCGTAACAAAAGACGTGCCTGCGGGCGCGTTCGCGGCGGGAAATCCCGCAAGAGTAATAAAGGAACAGGTTTTCTGGAATGAATAAAGACAGCGCGGGAAAGACCGTTTCAAAGGGAATTGCGGGCTCCGTGAGCCTCGTTATGATAATAATGATACTGTCAAGACTGCTTGCGCTCGTTTCGACGCAGGTGTATATGTCATATTTCGGACTTGACAGTTTTCTGAACATATATTCTTTCGCGATAAGCGTTCCGAATATCGTCTTCAACTGCTTCGGCACGGCGCTTGCGACGGTGGTTATCCCGATTTACGCGGGGCACCTTGCAAAAGGCGAAAAGGAAAAAGCGGCGAAGTTTGCAAACAACATAATCACCGTGTCGGTGAGCATTACGGCGCTCCTTGTGGGAATAGGACTTGCAATTTCCCCGTTTCTGCCCAAGCTTACGGCGTTCAAAACGGGCGAGGAATACTCGTTTGCCGTAAAATCGCTTATGATAATGATGCCCGTCATGTTTTTCTACGGGCTCAACTATATTTTCCAGGGAATATTGCAGTCGCACGGAAAATACGGCTTTCCGGCGTTTGTAAGCGTGCCGAGCTCGCTTGTGGTTATTGCCTACGTCTTTCTGCTCGGCGACAGGTACGGAATTCCCGGACTTCTCGTCGCGACTTTTATCGGACTTTCGCTCCAGGCGCTGATTTTAATTCCGCCCGCCATGGCTTCGGGCTTCCGCTATAAATTCACGTTCTCGCTCAAAGACGAGGATATGATAACGGCGGGAAAGATGGCGCTTCCCGTGCTTGTCGGCGTTTCGGCGTATCAGCTGAATATGTTCTACAACACGACGATGATTGCGAATTTCGAGGGCATGGTAACGCTGCTCACCTACGTTCAGAACATAGTCGTATATATGGTGCTCGCGTTCGTGTATTCGGTTACGGCGGTGGTTTACCCCAAACTTTCCGAAAGCGCGTCGAAAAACGACGACGAGGGATATAAAAACACGCTGTCGTCTGTACTTAAAAGCGTGATGATGCTGCTCATCCCGATAACCTTCGGCTTTATTACAATGAGAAGACCGCTGCTCGAGCTTATCGCAAACTGGGGCAAAATCACGCAGAGCGACGTGGATAAAGCGGCGATGCTCATGCTTATGTATTCGATAGGTATCGTGGGAATCGGCTCGAAAGAGATACTCGACAGGGCGTTTTACGCGATAAAGAACACCAAAATCCCCGCGATAAACGGATTTATAATAATGGGCGTGAACATAGCCCTCAGCCTTGTTCTCATAAACTTTATAGGCGCGTACGGAATACCGCTTGCATACTCGGTTTCGTCGCTTACGGGACTGTGCGTGCTGCTTTTGCTTCTTAAAAAGAAAAAGGGCGAATACGGAAAAGGTCTCGGAACGGATTTTGTAAAGTGCCTCATATCGGGAATAATCATGGCGCTTGCCCTTTTCGGCATAAATTACGCGCTTGACGGAGCATTTTCGTCGGGCGGAATTTTGACAAGAATAATTAAACTTCTCTTGCCGACGGCGGCGGGCGTAATAATTTACGCCTTCTGTGTTCTTGCACTTAAAGTCGGCGCGGCAAAGGAATTCTGGAACACGTTAAAGGGAAAATTCACAAAAAACAAAGCGTAACGGAGGAAAACGGATTGAAAAAAATCACAAGGGCAATCGGCTACGTTCTTTATTACTTTTTCGCAAGGCACCTGCCGGGCTCGGGAGCGCCCTACCGCCTTTTGGCGCGGCAGATAAGAAAGCTGTGCGCGAAAATGATGTTCGATAAGTGCGGAAAGCACGTGAATATCGAGCACGGCGCTTTTCTTGCGTCGGGAAGCGGTATTGAAATCGGCGACAATTCGGGCATAGGGCTTGACTGCAGGGTTGCGGGGCCCCTCTCGATAGGTTCCGACGTCATGATGGCGCCGAACGTAACTATCGTAACGCAGAATCACGAGGTGTCGGATTTGTCAAAGCCCATGCGGCTTCAGACGGCGCCCAAAAAGAAGGTTGTCATCGGCTCCGACGTGTGGATAGGCACGAACGCCGTAATTATGCCGGGAGTCAAGGTAGGAAACGGCGCGATAATCGGCGCCGGCGCGGTGGTAACAAAAGACGTGCCCGACTACGCGGTTGTCGGCGGAGTTCCCGCAAAAATAATCAAAAGCAGACTTCCCTCATAAGTTTTTTAAATAATCGCAAAACGGAGGTATTTTTTTGAGAGTTCTCTATCTTATAAACCACGCGGGAAAAGCGGGGACCGAAAAATACGTGTATAACCTCGTAAAGAGGTTCAACGGAAAGGAAACGGAGTGCTTTTTTGCCTTCAACGAGGCGGGGCTTTTGTCGGAACAGCTCGACGAGCTCGGAATCCCGTGCTTTCAGTTTGAAATGAGAAAACCCTTCGATTTCCGCGCCGCAAAAAAGCTTGCGGAAATATGTAAGGCGAACGACATAGACATAATTCACTCGCAGTACCCGAGGGAAAACTATATTTCGGTGCTTTCAAAGCGCTATTATAAAAAGCCGAAGGCGGTATATACCTGCCACTTAACGCTTAAAACGGGATTTCCGTGGTTTGTTACGAATAAGATAATGACGCCGCACGACGACAGGATAATAGCCGTTTGCAACAACGCAAAGGAGCTTTTGGTCTCAAACGGCGTAAATCCCAAAAAGATAGACGTCATTTTCAACGGCATTCCCTACGACGAGTCGCCGAATCCCCCCTCGACGTTAAGGGAGGAATTAGTCATTCCCGACGACGCGTTCGTGATTTCGATTTTGGCAAGATACCATATGTCAAAGGGACTTGATTTTCTCGTTGAAGCGATTTCCGAGCTTGACAGGATGATGAAGAGAAAATACGTGCTTGTCATTGCGGGAGAGGGCGAACATTTCGACGAAATAAAGGCGCTCATACACCAAAAGGGTCTGGAGGACAAGATTTTGCAGCTCGGCTTCAGGAGCGACACCGAAAACATCCTCTGCGCGTCAGACGCGTACGTAAATTCCTCGAAGTGTTACGAGGCGCTGAGCTTTGCAATCCTTGAAGCGCTGTCAAAGCGGCTTCCCGTCGTGGTAACAAACGCGGGCGGCAACCCCGACATAGTAAACGAAAAGACAAACTGCGGCTTTATTACCGATTACGGCGACACGCACGCCTTTGCCGAAGCGCTTTACAAGCTCAGCGAGGATAAGGAGCTTGCCCGCACGCTCGGCGAAAACGGCAAAAAGGCGACGAAGGATATATTCAATCTTGAAAAAGTGCTGCTTGAGACGCTTGACGAATACAAGAGCGTGCTCGGCGAAAAAAACTGATAAACGGGAGAGAAAAAGATGATTAAAGACGGAAAAATTTTCGGAAAGATAAACGTGATAGACTTTTTGGTTATACTGCTCGTTATAGCCGTAATCGCGGCGGGCATAAAGTTCGTCTTCTTCAATAACGGCGGAGAATCGGATACTTTGATTATGAAATTCCGCATAGAGGAAGTCGATAACTTCGTTGCCGAAAAGGTGAAAATCGGCGACAGTCTGTACGACGACACCGGCGACAACGACCTGGGCACGGTTATCGACGTCGAGACCGACGACTCCATATCATACAGCGTGTCGGAGGACGGACTTTACAACATGACCTCGAGAGAGGGCTATAAGTCGATGATAATCACCGGCGAAGTAAAGGGAAGAAAGACAAAGCTCGGCGCCGAAATAAAGGGCACGAAATACGGCGTGGGACACTCGATGGTGCTTCGCGCGGGCGACGCTAAACTGTATCTGAGAGTTTACGACATTCAGGTCAAGGACGCAGAAAAGGAAGACGGCGGAGAAAAGGACGGAAAGGATACAGTAAAAGCCGTTATCACCTTCTACTGCCCCGAGGAATACGACTTCGTCGCAAAGAGCGTTAAAGACGGAGCGGACGCGTACGACACCCTCAAAAGAACAAATCTCGGCAAAATTTACGGCGTAAAGACCGATAAGGTAATAGAACAGACCGCTACCGATTCCGGCGTTGCCGAATACGAAAAAGACGGTTATTTGAGCGTTGAATTCAAGTGCGAGGTGAATGCCGAAAAGACCGAAAGAGGACTTGAAATAAGCGGCAAGAACTATTATATAGGCGCCGAAAAGGCACTCAACGTAGGCGGTACGAAGGTTGAAACCGTCGTCAAGGATATAGAGATTAAATAAACGGAGACAAACGGATGACAAAAAGCAGTAAAATATGCTCTTTTGTAAATTTCATATGGAAAAGCTTTCTTGACAGCCGCGTTTACGCCTTTTTGGAAAGGATTGTCTGCTATTTTGCCGACGCCTACGGAAAAAGCAAAACGAGGGAAATACTCGTCGGAAAAAAGGATATCGAGGACGACGCCGGAAAATCAAAGGTTTACGGCGCGCTCTCAAAGGCGTGGTCAGCGTTTTTGGGAAGATCCAAGTCCTTTTTCGGCTTTTTCGAAAAGAACGCGGACGGAAGCCTGATTAAAAAGCTGTACTTCTCGTTCTTCAAGAACGGACTGCGCGAAAACGCCGTATATATGACGTCGTTTTTGTGTATGATTATTTTCGCGGTCCCGCATCAGTTCTGGGCAAACCCGTTCGGACTTGCGTTTGCGGTGCTTCTCATCCTGATTTACGCAATTTCCGCTTCGGGCACAAAAAGTGAAATTCTGCCGGGAAAAGACGTAAAGGGCGTGTGGCTCTGCATGCTCGCGTTCGGCTTCTGCCTTGTCGCAAGCACGTTTATAAGCTACGACATAGTCGACAGCGTGCGCGTGCTCACGTTTTTCATAACGTCATATACGCTGTGCTTTGCGCTTTACGCGGCAATAAGGAGCGAAAAGGGGCTCGACGTAGTAACCGGCTTTATGTACGCGGTTTTGCAGTTTATGTCGGCAATAGCCGTCATTCAGAGAATTTTAGGTATTGAGGCCGACGCGTCGCTCACCGACCTTGAACTGAATAAGGACATGCCGGGCAGAGTTTTCTCAACCCTCGGAAACCCCAACAACTTTGCGGAATTCTTAGTGCTCTTCATGCCGTTTGCGCTCGCTTTCGCACTCAACCGCAAGAAGGGCGCAAAGAGAAACGCGTGCCTTTTCGGAATGCTTCTTCCGCTTGCGGCGATACTTCTCACCTATTCGCGCTCGGGCTGGATAGCGCTTGCGATAGCCGCCGTGATTTTCGTATATCTTTACGACAAAAGGCTCGTACCGGTGTTTGTAATTCTGGCGCTTGCCGCAATTCCGGTAATGCCGAAGCACGTGCTTGCGAGAATTCTTACGATAGGCAATATGAAGGACTCGTCGAGCTCTTACAGACTCGATATCTGGAGCGGCTGCGTAAAGATGTTAAAAGACTATTGGTACACCGGCGTGGGACTCGGCACGGGCGGCTTTGCGGAAATCTATCCGCCGTACGCCGTCGGCACGAGCGGAGTTGCGCCGCACTCGCACATGCACTTTATGGAAATGCTGGTTGAATTGGGTGCCGCGGGCTTTGTAAGCTACGTCGCCATGACGTTTACGATAATAAAGAGGTCGTTTATCTCGTCGTCAAGACGGGTGAGCGAAAAGACGAGGAACGTCGCCGTCGCATCCGCTTCGGCAATGACGGGAATCGTAATGATAGGCTGTTTCGAATACTGCTGGTTCTATCCGAGAGTGATGTTCGCGTTCTTCGTGTGCGCAGGTATTGCCATGGCGGCGATACGGCTTGCCAAAAACAATACGGAAGATTACAGAGGAAAGCAGAGACAGACCGAAAAAACAAAAATGGAAAACTGAGGAGCGCTTGCATGAAGGTATTGCATCTTATAAGCGGCGGAGACACGGGCGGCGCGAAAACGCACGTCTTTGCGCTCATGAATAAACTGAAAAACCTCGCCGACGTCAAAATCGTCTGCTTTATAAAGGGGCCGTTCTGGGACGAGCTTCAGAACATAGGCGTTGACTGCGAGCTCGTCGAGCAGAAAAACCGCCTCGATATGTCGGTCGTAAAACGGCTCAAAGAGATATGCGCTTGCGGCGTGGATATTATTCACTGCCACGGCGCGAGGGCGAATTTCATAGGCGCAAACTTAAAAAAGAAAGCGGATATCCCGATGATAACCACTATTCACAGCGATTTTCTGCTCGATTTCGACGGCATCTACAAAAAAATCGTATATACCGGTCTTAACGTTTACGCGCTGAAAAAGTTTAAATACTTTATCGGCGTGTCGTCCGACTTCAAAAAGATGCTCATATCGAGGAATTTCCGTCCCAACTCGGTTTTCACGGTGTATAACGGCATGGACTACTCCAAAATTCCCGACTACGTCTCAAAAGAGGAATTTGCAAAGAGAATCGGCTTGGAATACGACGAAAACACGACCTACGTCGGAATAATCGGACGGCACGACTACGTAAAAGGACACGACGTTTTTGTAAATGCCGTAAAATTCGTCTGCAAAGAGTGCGAAAACGTAAAATTCATAATAGCCGGCGACGGAAATAACAGAAAATCGCTCGAAGCGCTCGCCGAAAAGGACGGCGTTTCCGACAAACTCATTTTCGCGGGCTTCGTCAAGGACGTTTACAGTTTTATAAACTTTATAGATATAAATACGCTGACGTCGAGAAGCGAGAGCTTCCCGTACGTGCTCTTAGAGGGCGCCGCCATGGCAAAACCGACGGTGTGCTCGCGCGTCGGCGGCATTCCCGATCTCATAAAGGAACACGAGACGGGGCTTTTGTTCGAGAGCGAAAACAGTAAGGAATTTGCCGAAAAACTGATTTTTCTTATTAAAAACAAAGACGAGGCGGAAAAATACGGAAAAGCGCTCAAAGCCTTTGCCGAAAGCAGTTTTTCCGATTTGTCGCTTGCAAAAAAGCATATCGAAATATATAATTCGGTAATTCACGACTATAAAGACGAAAAACGCTACGACGCCGTGATTTCGGGCTACTACGGCTTTAAGAACAACGGCGACGAGGCGCTTCTGTCGGCTATAACCGAAAATTTGAGAGCATGCAGAAAAGACGTGAGAATCTGCGTGCTTTCGGCGCGCCCAAAAGAGACGAAAATGAAATATCAGGCCGACAGCGAGCCGAGATTCAACGTCTTTGCGCTTAATAAGGCAATGAAAAACGCGAAAATGCTTATTTTCGGCGGCGGCAGTTTAATTCAGGACGCGACGAGCTCAAAATCGCTTCTCTATTACCTCTACGTGCTGAAACGCGCTTTTGCCCATAAACTTACGGTATTCGTTTACGCAAACGGCATAGGTCCTTTAAAGGACAAGAATTTGAAAAAAGTGAAAAACGCGCTTGAAAAGGCCGATATAATCACGCTGCGCGACGAACTTTCGCTTGAAGAGCTCGAAAGAATGGGAATCGACGCGCACGGCGGAAAGAACATCTCGGTTACCGCCGACCCCGCATTTACGATTTCGGCGTGCTCCGACGAGAAGGTAAAGGAGATTTTCGAAAAGGAAAATATCCCCGAAAATACGGAATTTCTGTGTATTTCGGTCAGAAAATGGCATAAAAACGACGAGAAATTCAAGGAGAAAATCGCCATGTGCGCGCTTTACGCGTACGAAAAATATTCCCTTACTCCGCTGCTTCTTCCCATGAGATTTCCGCACGACGTCGAGATTTCAAAGGATATTCTCGATATTATTAAAGAGAAAAACGCGCCCTGCTTTATGATTAAAAGCATGTACGACGCTCCCGAGGTTATGGGAATAGTCAAAAGGTGCGCGTCGGTGCTCGGAATGCGGCTCCACACGCTGATTTACGCCGCGTCGTCGGAGGTGCCGGTCATCGGCCTCATTTACGACAAAAAGGTGTCGGGATTTCTCGAATACATAGGTCAAAAGCGGTTTGTAAGCGTTGAAAACGTCGACGTTGATAAAATTAAGGAATATCTTGACGACATAGAGGAAAACAGGGAAAAGACGGTAAAGGAGCTTTCCGAAAAGAAGGAAATCCTTTACGAAAAGGCGTTTTCAAACGCAAAAAAAGCGATATCCGCGCTTGAAAAAGCCGACTGAAAAGAGAGAAGTAATATGACGGATTTTTCGGTAAAAAAGAAGGCGTACGCCAAAATAAATTTGACGCTCGAAATCCTCGGCACAAAAAGGGACGACGGCTATCACGACATATCGTCGGTGATGCATAAAATCCCCCTTTGCGACGAGCTTGAAGTGTGCGGGAAAACCGCTTTCGCAAACGGCATATCCCTTGAAACGTCGGGAAACGGCATTCCCTGCGATGAAAGGGACAACCTTGCGTATAAGGCCGCCGAAAAATATCTTGAAAAATATTCGCAAAAATCGGGAAAAAAAGCGGAAATAAGTATAAAACTGCATAAAATCATCCCGTCGGGCGCGGGACTTGCGGGCGGCAGCGCAGACGCGGCATGCGTGCTGCGCGCGCTTTTCGAAACGCTCGGCGTTTTGAACGAAAAGGAACTCTTTTCCATCGGACTTTCACTCGGAAGCGACGTTCCGTTCTGCCTTTCGGAACATACGTGCGCGCTCTGCACCGGCAGGGGCGAGATAATGACGATACTGCCCTCGCTTTCGGGCGTGTATATTTCGGTGATTTTCCCGGAAGAACCGCTTATTACAAAGGGGATTTACGCCGAGTACGACAAGGAAAACGGCGAGGACTACGGCAAGGACAATTCGCAGAAATTCGCGTACGCTCTTAGTGAAAATAAGGAAAAAGA
>JAGADB010000171.1 GCA_017613815.1 Clostridia bacterium
CTTATATACGTCGCCCGCGCCCATGGTTATCGCCATGTCGCCGTTTTTCGCGTTTTCTTTGATAAATTCCGCTATTTCTTCAAAACTTGAGAAATATTCCGCCGAGGGAAGATATTTTTTTATGTCTTTTGAAGAAATTCCGTTTACGTTCTTCTCGCGCGCCGCATATACGTCTGCCATTACGACGACGTCGGCAAGCGACAGCGATTTTGCAAAATCCTCCATCAAAGCTTCAAACCGCGTATAAGTGTGGGGCTGGAAAATGCAGAAAACTCTGCCTTTGCAGACTTTTTTCGCGGCTTTGAGCGTCGCTCTTATTTCGTCGGGGTGATGCGCGTAGTCGTCGATGACCAAAGCGCCGCTTTGGAGTATTCCTTTTTTCTCAAATCTGCGCTTTACGCCGCAGAATTCCGAAATGCCCTCCGACACGCATTTTCCGTCAACAGAGCACAGATACGAAGCCGCCGCCGCCGCGGTTGCGTTAATTACGTTATGCAGTCCCGGCACCGACAGTTTTATACTGCAATAATCTTTTCCGAACGCCTTCACGTCAAATCCGTAATATCCGTTTTCTTCCTTGATATTACATGCGTAAAAGTCGGCGTTTTCGCTTTGCGTCGAGAAGGTATACGTCTTTGTCTTTATATTTTTCGCCGCAAGCACGGTATTTTTGCAGTCGGCGTTGATAAGCGCGATATTTTCGCTTTCTCCGCTGTCGGTATCCATATATTTTTCAAACGATTTTATCACGTTCTCAATATTTCCGAAAAAGTCGACGTGGTCGAGCTCGGTGTTGAGCACAAGCCTTATCGTCGGGCGCATCGAGTGGTACGAATTTTTGTATTCGCACGCCTCAAACACCGCGATATCGCCGTTTCCGGCGTAATAGGTGGAGTTTATGAGCGGTATTACCGCGCCGGCAAGCACGGTCGCGTCGTTTTTCGCCTTATTCATTACGTGGCAGAGCATGCCCGTCGTCGTGGATTTTCCGTGAGTGCCGGCAACGCCGACCGAATGTTTGTATCCGCGCGTTATCTCTCCCAGGAGCTCGGCTCTCGATATAATTTTTGCGCCTCTTGACTTTGCGAGCAGCATCTCGGCGTCGTTTTCGGATATCGCCGCGGTGTAAACGACGGTGTCAAAGCCTTCCTGGTTATCGGGAGAGTAGGTATAATTCACCTTTATACCGTTTTTTTCGAGGTCCTCTGTGATCTCGCTCCTTTTCATATCGTAGCCCGCAACGCGTACGCCTCTGTTTTTTAATATCATTGCGAGAGACGACATGCTTATTCCGCCGATACCTATGAAATATACGTTTTCGTAACCGTAAGCGTTCATAAAAGCATTCCTTTCGGGAAAAATCTCAAAAAGCTTTTTTGCGCCTGAATAATTGTTATTTTTAAGTGAATAATACTTCATGAAAAACAAATTTTAATTCAAGGAGCAAAATATGGAAATTACCGACGTTAAAATCAGAAAAACCTTTGAAAATCAGCCGCTTCGGGCAATTCTCTCCGTCGTTTTCGACAACTGCCTCGCGGTGCACGACGTGAAAATCATTTACGCGCGGGACAAATATTTCGTCGTTATGCCGAGCAAAAAGTCGCCCGACGGCAGTTTTAAGGACATCATACACCCGATAAACTCGTCCTTTCGCGAAGAGCTTGAAAAAGCCCTCGTGAACGAATATCTGTCAAACGAAGAAGCGCCTTATAAAGAAAGTTTTGCAAAGTAACAATGCAAAATATGCGGCACAAAGCAAGATCACACACCGATAGATCGAATATGCTGACATACACGTCCTTTGCCGAAAATGCTCAGCCCAGGTGTACTCACGGCACATTACCCGTATCACTTAATGCTGCTCGGTTCCCCGCCTGACATGGTTCATGAGGGATAATTGCGCAAGGCCAAGGCCTCAACACATCACCGGCATGACTGCTGTACGTAAGCAACCCTCAAAACCGGAATCCATCCCTGCTACAGCGGATTTCAGGTACAAGACACCGCTACCGCCCCGACTGGTGTGACCTTGCTTCATACCGCATTGTCGGAAGAAGCATCGTTAATTTTATTATACTTTTTCAACGTATGAATTATACCACACTTTTGTCAAAAAATCAATAGCAAATACTATATAAAAAGGTGAGCGACCGCCGACCAAGCTAACCACTCACCACACCGCAAACGGTATACCGGTGGGAGCCTTACTCCCCCGGACGTACTGATTATAGCACAGTAAACCGGGAAAGTCAACGATTATTTATATGCAAAAAACGCCGTGTCTTACACGGCGTTTTTAATTATTGCTGCAGAAGTTCAAACTTATAGCCGACTCCCCAGACCGTCTTTATCGTCCACTTGTCGGATACTCCGTCGAGTTTTTCGCGAAGTCTCTTTACGTGTACGTCAACCGTTCTCGAGTCGCCGAGATAATCAAATCCCCAAACCTTGTCGAGAAGCTGATCGCGCGTGAATACTCTGTTGTAGTTGGACGTTAAGAAGTAGAGCAGTTCGAGTTCCTTCGGGGGAATGTCGACGGGTTTTCCCGCAAGCTTGAGCTCGTACTTCTGGCGGCTGATTTCGAGGTTGTCGAATTTGATAACCTCGCTGTCGTCGGTGTCGTGTCCGGAATATCTGCGGAACACGGCCTTTACTCTTGCGAGAACTTCCTTCATGTCAAACGGCTTTGTGATAAAGTCGTCTGCGCCGAGCTCGAGTCCCAGAACCTTATCGAACACCTCGCTCTTCGCCGTTACCATTATAATCGGCTTCGAGGAGATTTCTCTTATTTCTCTGCATATCTGCCAGCCGTCTTTTCTCGGCATCATTATATCGAGGAGAACTAAGTCCGGTTCATAAATCTTAAATGCCGACAGCGCCTTGATACCGTCATATGCAGTAACCGTCTCGTAGCCTTCATTTTCAAGATATATTTTCAGCAGGTCACAGATATTAGTATCGTCGTCTGCAATAAGAATTTTATATCCCATTTATTAACCCTCCATTTTAGAAATTTTCCCAAAATATTCATCTTTGTGTCAATTATATAACATTATTGGCAACATTTGTTTAATAAATGGTAAACAATTCAAGAACTAACTATTAATCATGCAGTTTTGTTTGAAAAATTGTCATAATTTATTGAAATTTATTGAATATTTCACCTCGTCTTTATAGGAGGAAAAATCGGCGGCGCTTTTGCCCGAAATGTTGTAGACGGCGAAGTTGATTGCCGGCAGAACCGCCTTTACAAGCGGGATTGCGGTATATACGTCGTTTGTAATATTGAGTATAAGGGCGCTTCTGAATATGCCCGACGAAGCTCTCGAGGGCAGGGCGCAGACGTATTCGTCGGAAAACGCGCTCTTTTTCTCCGAAAGAGCGTAAAATTTCATCTTTTTAGACGAGGATGCGGAAAAAATCCGCGCCGAAGCCGTTTTTTTAGGCGGTTTCTCCGTTTTTTCCCGTTTTCCGCCGTCATTTGCGCCGAAAATGTTTTTAAAAGTAAAAAACGCGTTTTCACCGACCGCAGAAGGCGTTTTTTCATCGGGAAAGAGCCGCAGAACGCCGTCTCCGTCTCTTTCTTTTCCGTCTTTTACGGCCCTGTCCGTCCGTATTTTGACCTTTCTGCTTCCGTTTAAGATATTGGAAAAGTATCCGACCTTCTTTTCGCAGAGCTTTTCCGTGATTTCGGGAATAACGTCGCACGCCGAAAAGCCCTCGCAGCCGACGGTAAGCACAAGGTCGCAGCAGGCGCACAGTCTTTCGAGCACCTTTTCGGTCCTGTTTTCCTTTTCCTTATCGTACGCGGAATAGATTTTCGTGTAGTATCCGGCGTTTTCATAGCCCTCCGAATTTAAGACTTCCATGATTTTGTACGCGCAGTGTATTGAAGCCGAAAGCTCAAGGGGCGTTTTCCCGGCGCACAAAAAACCCGTTTTCGGTATATCCGTCATTTTGCCTTTCCCTCCGAAACAATATGTTGTGTCCTTCAAAACCATTATATACTACATAATGTACGTCCGCAAGGAAAAGCGTACGACGGCAAACGGGAAGAGAAGTCTTTTTTTCTCATCTGTCGACCGGTTTTTTGCGTTTTCGGGGATGAAAACGGAAAAATCGGTTGAAGTTTGTCTTAAAAAAAGCACATATTTTACGAAAAAAAGGACGGAAAACCGTCCTTTTTTTGATATTTTTTAAGTTAAAAATCAGTCGTCCGCCTTATCGAAAGCGTTTATCATTTCGACGCGCCTCAGGTGGCGGCCGCCCTCAAATTCGGCGGTCAAGAACGCCTTTACGACGCTTTTTGCCGTCTCGATTCCGATAACCCTTGCGCCGAAGCAGGCGACGTTTGCGTTATTATGCTTTCTCGAAAGCGCGGCGCTGTAAGTGTCGGAAAGGACCGTCGCCCTTATTCCCCTTATCTTGTTCGCCGCGATTTCCATACCTATTCCCGTACCGCAAAACAGCAGTCCCAGCGAGTTTTCGTCATCTCTCACCTTTTCGGCAACCTTTTTTGCATAAATCGGGTAATCAGTGCTCTCTTCGGTAAAAGTGCCCTCGTCGAACACTTCGTATCCCATTTCTTTTACGTACTGCGCTATCTCGTTCTTCATACCGAGCGCCGCGTGGTCGCACGCGATATATATTCTTTTGATTTCAGGCATTTTCCGCACCCTTTCTTAAAATAATGAATAATGAAAAGGGAATATCCGCTTTTCAAAGCGCATACTCCCGTTCACGACCTGTTTTTTTATTAAAGTTTCTTTTCGATAAAATCGGCTACGTCCTTTACCGTTTTGAGAGTAAGCGCTTCCTCGTCGGAAACGGTTATGCCGAAATTCTCTTCCAGAGCCATAAGCATATCGACTATTTCAAGAGAATCGGCTCCGAGGTCTTCAACTATATTCGTGTCTTCGTCAATCGTAGAAGGATCGACTCTGAACTGTTTAGTAAGCAATTCAATAATCTTTTCTGCCATGTGATGTAAACTCCTGTCTGTACTCGTTTTTTTACTGTAAAC
>JAGADB010000172.1 GCA_017613815.1 Clostridia bacterium
ACGCCCTCTCCACCGCGCTTTTCGTCATGGGAGTCAAAGACTCGCTCGAACTTTACGAGAATAAAATATACGATTTCGAAGCGGTATTCGTAACAAACGACGGAAAGGTTTACCTGACGGACGGAATAAAAGACGGTTTTATACTGTTCGGCGACGCGTACTACGACGGGGTTTCTTATCTTGAAATTGCAAAATAAAAATCGGGGTTAAACCCCGATTTTTATACTATCTGAAGCACGAAAAATTTAAGATACGTGCTTTCGTCCGCGGAAAGCAGCGACGCGTGGTCGGGCGACTGAGTCTTTATCTCTATCACCCTTGCCGAAACGCCGCTCTGCGCCGACGCCTCTTTCAGCATCTTTTCAAAAAGCGCGATTGAAATATAATGCGTGCACGAAGCAGTTACGAGATATCCGCCTTCCTTTACGAGCTTCATTCCGAGGACGTTTATATCCTTATATCCTCTGTAAGCGTTCTTGACGTCGTCGGCACTCTTGCAGAACGCGGGCGGGTCAAGTATCACGACGTCGAATTTGCGGTTTTCTTTTTTATATTCCCTCAGTGCGTCGAATACGTCGGCGCATTTCGTTTCTATTACGTTTCCGAAGCCGTTCAGTTTTGCATTAATCTTTACCTCGTCAAGCGCCCTTGTGGAAATATCAACTGCAGTTACGCTTTTTGCACCCGCTTTTGCCGCGTTTACCGAAAAGCCGCCGACGTTGCAGAAAAGGTCGAGCACATCTGCGTCTTTGCAATATCTTCTTACTGCAAGTCTGTTTTCCTTCTGGTCGAGGAAGTATCCCGTTTTCTGTCCGTTTTCGAGGTCAACCGTCATTCTAAGGCCGTTTTCTTGGATTTCGGTTCTTGTGTCAAATTCCCCGTAAAGTTTTCCTTTGAACTGTTTCAGTCCCTCTTTTTCTCTCGACGCAGTATCGCTTCTCTCGTATATGCCTTTCGGGCTGAAAACCTTTACAAGAGCCGATATAATCTTATCCTTATTGAGTTTCATGCCGAGCGTCAGTATCTGAACGCACAAGATATCAGCGTATTTATCGACTATAAGTCCCGGCAGGTTGTCGGATTCCGAAAAAACAACGCGGCAGCAGTTACCGTATCCGAGTTTTTCGCGCAAAGCCTTCGCCTTTCTTATTCTGCTCTCGAAAAGCTCCTCCGTCGGCTCGCTTTCGTCTCTTATGAATATGCGCACGAGTATCTTTGAAAGATGATTTATATATCCTTTGCCCAGATATTCGTTATTACAGTCAAAAACGTACGCAACGTCGCCGTTTTTGCCCTTGCCCTCGATTTTCGACGCTTCGTTGGCGTAAACCCACGGAAAACCTTCTCTTATTCTCTTATCTTCGTTCTTTTTCAGATACACGTTATAAGGCATAAATCTTCTCCTCGCATTTCCTTTTTATATTATAAACGAACGCGGCAAAAAAAGCAACACGTCTGTGTTTTCGGAGAAAAAACAATTTTTGCTTTTACTATTGCATTTCAAAAACTATTGTGATATAATATATCAGAATTTTAATCAACAAACGCTATGAAAAAGAGCGCTTTTATACGTTTTCGGCATACAAAGAGAGAAACGGGCGGTGAAATCGTTTTTGTGCCGGTATAATCGCATTTCGCTTTGGAGCGGCTCCGGTCAAAGCCGGCGACGTAGTTTCACGTTACGAAATACTGTTTATACAGACTGAGCGCCTATATTTTTAGGAAAATGGGTGGTACCGCGATTTTTTCGTCCCGTATTTATACGGGACTTTTATATTTTTACGATACAGGAGAATCATTATGAAAGAAAAACTTGAAGCGTTAAAACAAAAAGCTCTGGATGACCTTGCAAAAGTTTCCGACGCAGCCGCTCTCGAACAGATGAGAGTCGCTTACCTCGGCAAAAAAAGCGAGCTTGCCGCAATTCTCAAAGGGATGGCTTCCCTTACGGCTGAAGAGCGCCCGATTATCGGTCAGCTCGGAAACAGTGTAAGAACCGCCATTGAAGAGGCGTTTGAGGTTGCCAAAAAACACGTTGTGGAGCTCGAAACCGCAAAAAAAATCAATGCGGAAAGACTTGACGTTACGCTCCCTTCTAAAAAAACGGACAAGGGCAATCTTCATCCGCTGACAAAGGTTCAGTCGGAACTCGAAAACATAGTCTTAGGCATGGGATTTTCCATTGCAGAAGGTCCCGAAGTTGAAACGGATTACTACAATTTCACCGCGCTGAACACTCCTGAGTTTCACCCGGCGCGCGACGTGCAGGACACGTTCTACATCACCGACAAGGTTTTACTGCGCTCGCAGACAAGTACGGTTCAGGTTCACGTTATGGAGAATAACAAGCCGCCGATAAGAATTATATCCCCCGGTCGTGTTTATCGCTCCGACGCGGTTGACGCAACCCACTCGCCGATGTTCCATCAGTGTGAGGGACTCGTCATAGACAAAAACATCACGATGGCAGACCTCAAAGGCACGCTTGAAACCTTTGCAAAAGCGATGTTCGGCGACAAGACGAAAATCAGGTTCCGTCCTCATCACTTCCCGTTTACCGAGCCGTCGTGCGAGGTTGACGTAAGCTGTTTCGTATGCGGCGGCAAGGGCTGCAGCGTATGCAAGGGCGAGGGTTGGATAGAAATTCTGGGTGCCGGCATGGTTCACCCCAACGTTCTCAGAATGAGCGGAATCGACCCCGACGTTTACAGCGGTTTTGCGTTCGGTATGGGCATTGAAAGAATAGTTATGACGAAATACGGCATTTCCGATATGCGTCTTCTGTACGAAAACGACACTCGTTTTCTCTCACAGTTTTAAGGAGGTAACGGAATATGAAATTATCAATGAATTGGCTTAAAGATTACGTTGACAGGTCATTTGACCCGAAAGAATTTTCGGACAAGATGACGCTTACCGGCTCCAAAGTCGAAGGCTTTGAAAAGCTCGGCGAGGAAATAAAAAACGTTGTCGTGGGAAAACTTTTATCCGTTGAACCTCATCCCGATTCCGACCACCTTCTTATATGCATGGTTGACGTCGGCAAAGAAGAACCCGTGCAGATAGTTACCGGCGCGCAGAACGTTAAACCGGGAGAACTCGTTCCCGCGGCTCTTGACGATTCTTTTCTTCCGGGCGGAGTTCACATAAAAGCGGGCAAGCTAAGAGGCGTTGCTTCCAACGGAATGCTCTGCTCTCTTTCGGAGCTCGGACTGACTCTCAACGACTTTCCGTACGCCGACGAAAACGGAATCTTTCTTCTCAAAGAGGACTGCAAGCCCGGCGACGACATAAAAGACGTATTATGCTTAAACGACGTGGCGGTTGAATTTGAAATCACCTCCAACCGTCCCGACTGTCTTTCGATTATCGGACTTGCAAGAGAGACGGCGGCATCTTTTGCCGTTCCTCTTAATCTTCACACCCCCGTCGTTAACGACGGACTCTACAACGGAAAAACCATAAACGACTATATAAGCGTTACGGTTGAAGACAGCAAGCTCTGTCCGAGATACACAGCAAGAGTCGTTGAAGACATAAAAATCGAACCTTCTCCGAAGTGGCTGCGCGCACGTCTCCGCGCCTGCGGCGTAAGGCCGATAAACAACATAGTCGACATCACGAACTACGTTTGCCTTGAATACGGCCAGCCGATGCACGCTTTTGACTACAACTATCTCAAAGGCGGTAAAATCGTCGTAAGACATGCGGCAAGCGGTGAAAAAATCACCACTCTCGACGGTGTTGAAAGAAATCTTAACGAAAACATGCTCGTTATTGCCGACGCCGAAAGAGCGGTTGCCGTTGCGGGCGTTATGGGCGGCGAAAACAGCGAAATCATTCCCGAAACAAAGACAATAGTTTTCGAATCCGCAAACTTCAACGGTCCGTCCGTCAGAATTACGGCGCGCGACTTAGGTCTTCGCACCGAGGCGAGCGGCAGATACGAGAAGGGGCTTGACAGAGAAAACACGCTTCCCGCCGTTGAAAGAGCGTGCGAGCTTATAGAGCTTCTCGGCGCGGGCAAGGTTGTAAAGGGAATCATCGACGTTTATCCCGAAAAAGCGCCTCAGAACGTCATAGACTTCGACCCCGTCAAGATAAACGAATTTCTCGGCACAGACGTGCCGCTTGAATCGATGCTCGACACATTCAGACGTCTCGAAATAAAATGCGAAAACGGAAAATTATATCCTCCGTCTTACAGAGCCGACCTTGAGGGAATGCACGACATTGCGGAAGAAGTTATAAGAATTTACGGATACGACAAAATTCCGTCAACGATGTTCTCCGCTCAGGTTTCTATAAGCGGAAGAACCGACCGTCAGCAGAAAATCGTATCTCTTAACAATCTGCTCACGCAAAGCGGCTTTTACGAGGTGCAGACTTATTCCTTCATAAGTCCGAAATACTACGACAACATCTCTCTTGCGCCCGACGCGCCGGAAAGAGATTCGGTCGTAATATCAAATCCTCTCGGAGAAGACACGAGCATTATGAGAACGACGGCGCTTCCGAGCGTACTCGAAGTGCTTTCGCTCAATCTCAGGCACAGAAACAAGAAGTGCTCGATTTATGAAAACGCAAAGGTTTACATCAAAAAGCCCGGTGAGGAACTTCCGGACGAAAGGCTTTCAACCGTGCTTGCGTTCTACGGAAACGGCGATTTTTACAATATGAAGGGATATGCGGAGCAGGTATTATCGCTGTTCGGCATTGAAAAGACACAAGCCGTTTCAAAAACGGATCTTCCCTACTTCCACCCCGGAAGATGTGCAAGTCTTGAAGGAAGCGACGGCGTTTCTTATGCGGTATTCGGTGAACTTCACCCGACAGTTGCGAAAAAATACGATTTCGACCTTCCCGTTTACGTCTGCATCTGCGACACTGAAAAACTTCTCGGAGTAGTCGCCGAAGAAAAGCATTACGTTCCGCTTCCGAAATTCCCCGCAATAGAAAGAGACCTTGCGTTCGTATGCGACGAGTCGCTTTCAAGCGGAGACATCAAGAACGCCATCGTAAAATACGGCGGAAAGCTTCTCGAAAGCGTCGAAATATTCGATATTTACAGAGACGCAAAGCTCGGAGAGAACAAAAAGTCCATGGCTTACAGTCTCATGCTCCGTTCTCCCGAAAAAACGCTTGACGACAGCGACTGCGACAAAATAATGTACAAAATCCTAAGCGGTCTCGAAAGGGATTTCGGAATTACCTTAAGATCATAAGCAAAAATATCAAAACCTCCGCGTAAAAGCGGAGGTTTTCTTTTAAAAGGCTTGATATTTACGGAATATTATGTTATAATAAATGAAATTATTATTTATTATCTGACCCGCTCATGAGGTAACTATGCCGAAAATTGACAAGACAGTTAAAAACGAGACAATTTATATTTTGTCGTTTGAGATAATATTCAGCCTTATTATGCAGTCAGTTTTTCTCATTATCGGCAAATGGGATATTACCGTATTATTTGGAAATCTTCTATCCGGCTCTGCCGCCGTTTTAAACTTCTTTCTCATGGGCCTTACGGTTCAGAAAGCGGTGCGGAAAGACGAAAAGGACGCAAAAAATATGCTTAAAGTATCCCAGATATACAGAACGCTGCTTCTGTTTATTATCGCGGGAATAGGCGTATATTTCAGCGTCTTTAACACGGTTGCGGCGCTTGTGCCCTTATTCTTTCCGAGAATTGCGATTGCCCTGCGCCCTCTTTTTATGAAAAAGAATAATAACGACTCCGAAAATATCGAAAAATAAAAGTATATATCACAAAACGGTGAAACAAATGAAACGAAAAAGTCTTCGGTTTATTCTAACCGATATAATTTTAATAATACTTATGATTTTACCCGTAACGGCGGGCATTGTACTCAAAGTGCTCACAAAGCCCGTCTCGGAAGGTATTGAAATTTCGGGCGCAAGAATTTATTTTTCAATAGACATGCCCGTTCAACCCCTTCTTATTACTGAATCCCAGATAAATTCGTTTATAGTAATTCTCTCCGTATTTTTCCTTGCCCTTTATCTGACGCACGGAATTACCGCAAAAGGCGGCAGCAAGAGGCAGATATTTGCGGAAATGATAGTTGAAAAAACGGAAAATCTCGTAAACGGCAACATGGGCAAATATTTTCACGGATTTGCGCCGTTTGTCGCCGCAATTATGGCTCTCTCCGCTTTTTCAAGTCTGCTTACGCTTGTGGGACTCTATCCCCCGACTTCCGACATCAACATCGTCTCCGGCTGGGCGCTGCTCGTATTTATATTAATTACGCACTACAAGATGAAATGCGGTCCGATTTACTATTTAAAAAGCTTTACGCAGCCGGTGCCGTTTTTGACGCCGCTTAACGTTATAAGTGAAATTTCAACCCCCGTTTCAATGGCGTTCCGTCATTACGGAAACATCCTTTCGGGCTCGGTTATTTCAATTCTCGTAGCGTCGGGGCTTCAGGGGCTGTCAAACATGCTCTTCAAAAATCTGCCCGGCGTGCTCGGCAAAATTCCATTTCTACAAATCGGTATTCCCGCCGTGTTATCCGTTTATTTTGACCTATTCAGCGGTTGTCTGCAGGCGTTCATATTCGCTATGCTGACTATGCTGTACGTCTCGACCGGATTTCCCGCGCAGGATTACGCTAAAAAACACAAGCTTGTAAAAAACAATTAAATTTTTCTGGAGGTATTTACAATGTTAGAACTCGCAATCGGTATTATTTTAGGCGGATGCGCTCTCGGCGCCGGTATGGCAATGATAGCAGGTATAGGCCCCGGTATCGGTGAAGGAAACGCGGTAGCAAAAGCCTGCGAAGCAATAGGCCGTCAGCCCGAATGCAAAGGCGACGTTACAACGACGATGCTTATGGGATGCGCTATTGCCGAAACGACCGGTCTTTACGCCCTCGTTATCGCAATTCTCCTCATTTTCCTCGCTCCGAACATCTTCGTAAACATTCTTATGAACGCTATAGGCTGATCTGAAGCCTTTACAGTATTTTAAGGAGTAATATTCATGCAGTCACTGGAAGTCATATCTGTTAACGTATGGGATACAATTATATCTTTATGCAATCTGGTATTATTGTTTCTTATTCTGAAAAAATTTTTATATGAGCGCGTAAAAAAGGTCCTTTCCGAAAGGCAGAGCGCTATCGACAAGCAGTATGACGACGCGCTTACTGCAAAAAACGACGCCGAAGAAGAAAAGTCAAAGTGGCAGGAAAGACTTTCCCATGCCGACGAGGAAGCCGCCGAAATAATCAAGAAATCCAACGAGCAGGCGAAGCTTCACGGCGACAGAATTATTTCCGACGCCAAAGACAAGGCCGGAATGATTATTAATCAGGCGCAGAGCGAAGCGGAGCTTGAGCTCGTCAAGGCAAAATCGGAAATAAAGAAGGAAATCGTCGACGTTTCCGCCGCCCTGACGGAAAAGCTTCTCGACAGAGAAATAAATGAACAGGACCACAGAAACATCATAAATTCATTTATTGACGATATAGGTAAAGACGATGACGCAAATAACTAAAGAATATGCCGAAGCTCTGTTTTCCATCGCTGCCGAAAACAATTCGTTTGAAAGTTTCAACGAGTCCCTTGACCTGATTTCCGCCGTTTTTTCGGACAATCCGGATTATTTTCAGGTTTTATCTTCTCCGAACGTTACGGATGACGAAAAAGCTTCGCTTATCGACGGCGCTTTTTCAGAAAACCTGCCGGAAGACGTGCTTGCTTTTTTGAAAATACTCTGCAAAAACGGAGACGCAAAGCTGCTTCTTCCCTGCATTGACGAATATAAGTCGTTATACAAGGTTTCAAAGGAAATAGCAAACGTGAAAATCACAAGCGCCGTTGAACTTACGGATAAGGAAAAAGAAGCGCTTATTGCAAAGCTCGAAAAAACATATCACGTTACCGTTAAACCGTCGTATTCCGTCGATCCGTCGATAATCGCGGGCGTCGTTATAGATATGGACGGCAAAATCATTGACGGCAGCATTAAAAGCAATCTTGACAGAATCAAGGAAGTGATTATCAGATGAAAAGCACTGAGCAGATAAGCAGTATTATTAAAGAACAAATAAAAAATTATAAAAGCAAAACGGAACTGACCGAAACAGGTACGGTTATATCCGTGGGCGACGGCATTGCCCGCGTTTACGGTCTTCGCAACTGCATGTCGGGAGAGCTCGTCGAATTTGAAGGCGGTTCTTTCGGTATGGCGCAGAACCTTGAGGAAGAAACCGTTTCCATCGCCGTTTTGTCAAACAAAAACGATATAAAAGACGGCTCCTCGGTTAAAAGAACGGGAAGAGTTTTATCGGTTCCCGTGGGAGAAGCCCTGCTCGGACGCGTTGTAAACGCACTCGGTCAGCCGATTGACGGCAAAGGCCCGATTGACACTAAATTTGAACGCCCCATAGAGTCGGAGGCGCCCGGAATTATTCAGAGAAAGAGCGTTTCGGTACCGCTGCAGACGGGTATTAAGGCAATCGACAGCATGATTCCGATAGGACGCGGTCAGCGTGAGCTCATCATCGGCGACAGGCAGACGGGTAAAACGGAAATCATACTCGATACTATATTAAATCAAAAAGACACGGGCGTTTTATGTATTTACGTCGCTATCGGTCAGAAAAGCACTTCTGTCGTACAGTTTGCAAACGAACTTACGTTGAGCGGCGCACTTCCCTACACTATAATCGTATCCGCTTCCGCTTCCGAAAGCGCGTCGCTGCAATATATTGCGCCGTATTCGGGCTGCGCCATGGCGGAATATTTCAGAGAGCAAGGCAAAGACGTCCTTATTATATACGACGACCTTTCAAAACACGCCGTAGCTTACCGTGCGCTGTCGCTTCTTATCAAGCGGCCTCCGGGACGTGAAGCATACCCGGGCGACGTGTTCTATTTACATTCTCGTCTGCTTGAAAGAGCGGCGTGCGTTGACGAACAGTACGGCGGCGGCTCTATTACCGCGCTTCCGATTATAGAAACGCAGGCGGGCGACGTTTCGGCGTACATTCCGACAAACGTAATTTCAATTACCGACGGACAGATATTCCTTGAAACCGAATTATTCCACGAGGGCATCATCCCCGCGATAAACCCCGGTATCTCGGTAAGCCGTGTGGGCGGTTCCGCTCAGCTGAAAGCAATGAAAAAGGTTGCGGGCGAACTGAAGCTTCTTTATTCGCAGTATCTTGAACTCAAATCCTTTGCGCAGTTCGGAAGCGACCTCGACGCCGACACCAAAGCGCGTCTTGCGCTCGGCGAACGCATTGTCGAGGTATTGAAGCAAAACCGAAACTCCCCCATCAGAGTCGGCTGTCAGGTAGCAATCATTTACGCGGTTATTCACGGCTATTTAAACGACGTTCCCGTAAATCAGGTTAAAGAATACGAGGAAAAACTGTATACCGTTCTTAATGCCGAGCACAAGGAATTACTCGAACGTCTGGAAAACAATTTCTACGAGGACAGCGACGTCGAAGCGCTTGAAAAAGTGCTTGAAAGCCTGAAATAAATCAAAATTTATAAAAAAACGGAGGTAAATATATGAGCAACGACATAAAGACGTTGAAAAAAAGAATAAAAAGCGTTGATTCCACTCTTCATCTTACAAAAGCCATGCAGCTTGTTGCGGCGTCTAAAATCTGGCGCGCAAACGACGCCATGGCGAAATCGCGCTCATATATGGACGCCTTCGGACGCGTTATAGAGAACCTTTCTTCCAACAAGGAATGCAAAAAAAGCCCGTATCTCGCCGATTCTCCCGGAGAAAAGGTGAAAATGATAGTAATCGCGGGCGACAGAGGTCTTGCGGGCGGATACAACGCAAACGTTTACAAGCTTGCAGGCAAATATCCCGATTCTGAAATTGTTCCGATAGGAAAAAGGGCGAACGACAAATATGCAAAGTCTTCCGAGCCGATTTATGCGGAGCATTTCACCGCAGAGCAGTCGGCAAAGCTTGCAAAGTCGCTTTGCGACGAATATCTCGAAGGAAAAATCGACAAACTTACGATTATCGGCACGAAATACGTTTCGGCAATGACTCAGGAGCCGTACTTAAAGCAGATTCTGCCGATTGAAGCAAGCGAAAATGCCTCGGATTCCTCGATAATTTTCGAGCCGGATGAACTGAACGTGCTGAATACGGTGGTTCCGGAATACGTTGCGGGCTTTATAAGCGCCTGTGTAAAAGAAAGCTTTGCCAGCGAAGTCGCCGCAAGAAGAATGGCGATGGATTCCGCAGGCAAGAATGCAAAACAGATGATAGACGATCTCAAAATCGCTTACAACCGCGCTCGGCAAAGTTCGATTACCAAAGAAATCACAGAAATTGTCGCGGGAAACAGCGACTGATTATGATATATTCCTTACAAATCAAAGGAAAGGCGTGAAATTTAATGTCAAACTCCAAGGGTACTGTTTCGCAGGTCATGGGGCCTGTCGTAGACGTGAAATTTGAAAACGGAGAGCTTCCGGATATATATACCGCGCTTGAAATACCCGTCGGCGAGCGCAAACTTACCGTGGAAATCGCGCAGCACATCGGCGACAACACCGCAAGATGCATAGCAATGGCTTCCACAGACGGACTTAAAAGAGGCACGGAGGTTACAAACACGGGAAAGCCCATAAGCGTTCCCGTCGGAAGAGAAACTCTCGGCAGAATATTCAACGTTCTCGGCGACGTCGTTGACAACGGTCCCGAAATCGAAACGAAAGAGCGCTGGAACATTCACAGACCGGCACCGGAATACAGCGAACTGTCGACTTCAACCGAAATTCTGGAAACCGGTATAAAAGTCGTAGATTTGATCTGCCCCTACTCGAAAGGCGGTAAAATCGGTCTTTTCGGCGGTGCCGGAGTAGGAAAAACGGTTCTCATAATGGAGCTTATAAACAATATTGCAAAGCAGCACGGCGGTCTTTCGGTATTCACCGGCGTCGGCGAGCGTACGCGTGAAGGAAACGACCTTTATTACGAAATGAAGCAGTCGGGCGTTCTTTCAAACACTTCCCTCGTCTACGGACAGATGAACGAGCCGCCCGGAGCAAGAATGAGAGTCGGTCTTTCCGGTCTTACCATGGCGGAATATTTCCGCGACCACGAGGGACAGGACGTGCTTCTGTTTATCGACAACATATTCAGATTTACCCAGGCAGGAAGCGAGGTTTCCGCTCTGCTCGGCAGAATGCCGTCCGCTGTCGGTTATCAGCCCACACTGGCAACTGAAATGGGCGCGCTTCAGGAAAGGATAACCTCTACAAAGCGCGGTTCCATAACGTCCGTTCAGGCAGTATATGTACCTGCCGACGACCTTACGGACCCCGCTCCCGCAACAACGTTTGCACATCTTGACGCGACAACCGTTCTGTCAAGAGCGATTTCTTCACTCGGCATTTATCCCGCCGTTGATCCTTTGGATTCAACGTCCAGAATACTTACTCCCGATATTGTCGGAATTGAGCATTATGAGGTCGCAA
>JAGADB010000014.1 GCA_017613815.1 Clostridia bacterium
GACCTCGCCTGGAGTTCCGGTCATGAGCACTTCGGCGTCGCTCATGGCGATTATCTCGTCGGAATAAACGGCAATATCCTCCATACTGTGAGATATTATAACGAGGCTGTTTCCGCGCTTTTTTCTATATTCCACGAGTCCGGACAGTATTTCGTTTCTGCCTTTCGGGTCAAGTCCAGCCGCGGGCTCGTCGAGAACGAGGATTTTCGGGTCCATGGCAATTACGCCCGCGATAGCCACCCTTCTCTTCTGACCGCCGGAAAGTTCAAACGGACTTTTTTCGAGCATATCGTCGGTAATTCCGGTAAATCCCGCCGCGAATTTAACCCTCTCTTTGATTTCTTCTTCCGAAAGTCCCATATTTTTCGGTCCGAACGAGATATCCTTATACACCGTCTCCTCGAAAAGCTGGTATTCGGGGTACTGGAACACGAGCCCCACGTCGAACCTCACGCCGACGGTGTTATAGTCCTTTGCGTTTATGTCCTTTCCGTCAAGAAGAACTCTTCCGCTCGTGGGGGAAATAAGCGCGTTCATCATCTGCGCAAGCGTCGATTTTCCGCAGCCGGTATGCCCTATAATGCCCGTCGTGATATTGTCCTTTATCGTAAGAGAGATATTTTTGAGCGCCTCTTTTTCAAAAGGGGTGTTTTTGCTGTAAAAATACGACACGTTTTCAAATTCAAGCATCGTCTTTTACCCCCTTTTTCGCTTTAAGTGCCCTATCTATCGCCTCAGATGCGCTTTGCGCGTCAAGAACGCCTTTGGTTTCGATATCTATGCCGTTTTCCTTTAATTTCTGAACGACAAGCGTCGACTGCGGCGCTTCAAGACCGCATTTTTTTAAGACCCCGGCATTATCGAACACCTCTTCCGGCGTGCCGTGAAGTATCGCGTCTCCGTGGTCGACGACGATAATGTTGTCGGCGTGCGTCGCCTCGTTCATATAATGCGTTATGAGCACGACGGTGATGCCATTGTTTTTGAGCGAAAGAATGGTATTCATTATATCCTTTCTTCCGCCGGGGTCGAGCATTGCCGTCGATTCGTCGAATATTATGCACTCGGGCTCCACCGCGAGCATGCCCGCTATCGCGACTCTCTGCTTCTGTCCGCCCGAGAGCTTATGCGTGTCGTGCAGCGCGTATTCGGTAAGCCCCACGGTTTTGAGCGCCTCGTCAACCCTGCGCCTTATCTCTTTCGGCTCTATGCCTATATTTTCGGGCGCGAAAGCGACGTCGTCCTCGACGATGGTGGCGACTATCTGGTTATCGGGATTCTGGAACACCATTCCGACGGTCTTTCTTATCTCGAAATCGTTGCTTTCGTCGTCGGAGCTGATTCCCTCTTTATCACCCGCCTTATAAACCGTTACTTTTCCGCTTCCGGGCGCCATTATGCCCGAAAGAAGCTTTGCGAGCGTCGATTTTCCGGAGCCGTTATGTCCGATTATAGCGGTAAACTTCCCTCTCGGAATTTCGCACGACAGATTTTTTATCGCTTCGGTATCGTTATTTTCGTTGTCATCGTTATCGGTATAAGTATAACTTACGTTTTCGGCGACAATTATATTATCTTTATATGCCTTATTATCTTCCAAAAGCGTTCCTCCTTATACTTCGCATATTTCCGCTTCCGCGTACTCCGCGCTTTCGGGAAAACCTTTAAGTTTTACCTTTACAATATCGTTTTTCTTTACTTTTTTTCCGGTATTTTCAAATTTCGTCTCTATAAAATTGTCGGTATGTCCGAAAGCGTATTTTCCCTCGGTTTTTTCGACCAGAACTTCCCTTTCGGTGCCCAGAAAGCCTGAAATCACCGATTTTCTCGTTTCGAGCATTGCTTTTTTGAGAGCAAGCGCCCTTTTGCGCTTTGTCTGCGCATCTATTTTATTTTTCATTTTTGACGCTTCGGTGCCCGCTCTGTCGGAATACGGGAAGATATGAACGTACAAAAAACCGCATTTTTTCACGAAATCAACCGTTTCGCGAAACATTTCCTCCGTCTCGCCGGGAAAGCCCACGATTATATCCGTCGTGAGCGTTACGTCCCTTATATTATCTTTCAGCGTCCTTACGACGTCAAGAAACATTTTCGTATTATATTTGCGGCGCATCGCATTAAGCACCGCGTCGCATCCGCTCTGGAGCGACAAGTGGTAGTGCGGCATGAATTTTTCGCATTTTTGAAGCCTTGCTATGCTTTTTTCGTTAATAAAGGTCGGTTCAAGGGAGCCGAGCCGAATGCGCGCAAGCTTTTCGCAGGAATTTACACTTTCGACGAGCGTTACGAGGTCGGAATTAATGTCCTTTCCGTACGCCGCCGTCTCTATTCCCGTAAGCACGACTTCCTTATAGCCGTTATCGCAGAGGGTTTCGACTTCGCTCTTCACTTCCGGAACGCTCTTTGAGCACACGCTGCCGCGCGCCTTCGGGATAATGCAGTAGGCGCAGGAATTATTGCAGCCGTCGCATATTTTCAAAAACGCCTTGGTCAGATCGGAACCGGTGATTTTTGCGCTGTCTATATCCCTTTTTCCCGAAATATCGCTGACTTCAACCGTTTTTTCGCGTTTTTTTGATTTTAAAATATCCAGCGCCTTTTGCGCGCAGGAAATTTTATCCTTATTTCCTACGGCGAGGTCGATTTCCCCGATTTTCGCGGACTTTTCGGGATTTATCTGCACCATGCAGCCCATTGCGATTACGACGGCGTCTTTTCCGCCGGTATTTCTTGCGCGCCTTATCATCTGCATGGATTTTCTGTCGCTTTCGGAAGTTACCGTGCAGGTATTTATCACGTAAACGTCGCACTTTTCGGAAAAGTCCCCCGTCTCAAAGCCGAGTTTTTCAAACGCCTCTTTTACGGCGCGCGTTTCGTACTGATTTACCCTGCAGCCGAGCGTTATAAAAGCGGCTTTATATTTTTTATTCATTATTAATTGAAGAACAGCGGCAGTTTTTCAAGATATACTATGTCGTCTCTGTCGGCGGCGTCGCCTTCCGCGAGCACAGCCGCTCTGCCGACTACTATTCCGCCCGCCGTTTTGACGAGCTTTTCCACCGCCGCAAGGGATTCTCCCGTGCTTATTACGTCATCGACTATGACTATCTTTTTACCCTTCATAAGCTCTGCGTCTCTGCCGTCAAGGTAGAGCGTCTGCTCGCGCGCCGTCGTAATGGAGTTTACGGTAACGCTTATCGGGTTTGTCATATACGCCTTCATGCCTTTTCTTGCGACGAAATGCTTCTTTTCGCCCGCCTGTCTTGCCATTTCGTTTATAAGTGAAATGGATTTCGCCTCAGGCGCGATAAGGTAGTCGTGCTCGGGGAGCAGTTTATTCAGTTCCCTTGCGCACGCTTCGACGAGTTCATAATCGCCGAGCATTACAAAGCCCGCAATAGAGAGTTTTTCATTAAGCGCGCATATCGGGAGCGCTCTTTCGAGTCCCGCTATCGTCATTTTATAATACTTTATTTCTTCCATCTTTCCGTCTCCTTAAAACTTTATTACGCAAGTCTTTCGGGCAGCTCTTCTCCGCCCAAGATATGAAAATGGAGGTGCATTACCGACTGCTTTGCGTCTCTTCCGCAGTTTGAAATCACGCGGTAGCCGTTAGTTATTCCCGCCGCCTTTGCGATTTCGCCCATTTTTCCGAAAATTTTCGCAACGCACGCGGAGTTTTCGGCGTTTATCCCGTCGATATTGTCTATATGCGTTTTGGGAATGACGAGCACGTGCACTTTCGCCATGGGATTGATGTCGTAAAACGCGAGCATATCCCCGTCTTCGTACACCTTTTTCGAGGGAATTTCGCCCGATGCTATTTTACAAAAAATACAGTCCATTTCTTTTTCCTTTCTCCTTATTTATCTTGCTTTTTCTTCGATTTCTTTCTTAATTTCCGCTATAAACGCGTCTAATTCCTTTGCGCCCTCGTCGCCGTTCTTTCTCGAACGCACGGCAACGCGTCCCGTCTCGACTTCCTTATCGCCGATAACGAGCATATACGGCACCTTCTGGAGCTGCGCTTCTCTTATCTTATAGCCGATTTTTTCGTTTCTGTCGTCAAATTCGCATCTTATGCCGCTTTCGGTGAGTTTATCGCATACGCTCTTTGCGTAGTCGTACTGGTTATCGCTTATCGACATTACCTTTACCTGAACCGGCGCAAGCCACGTCGGGAACGCGCCCGCAAAGTGTTCGATAAGGATGCCTATAAATCTTTCTATCGAGCCGAAGCATACTCTGTGAATCATAATCGGTCTGTGCTTTTCGCCGTCGGCGCCGGTATATTCCGCTTCAAATCTCATGGGAAGCTGGAAGTCGAGCTGTATCGTTCCGCACTGCCAGGTTCTTCCTATCGAGTCTTCGAGGTGGAAGTCTATTTTAGGTCCGTAGAACGCGCCGTCGCCCTCGTTTATAACGTACGGCAGATTAAGCTCGTCGAGCGCGGTTTTAAGTCCGTTCGTCGCGTCTTCCCAATCTTCCAGCGAGCCGAGGTGGTCTTCCGGCATTGTCGAAAGTTCAACGTGGTACTTGAATCCGAACAGCGTATAAACCTCGTTTATAAGGCGTACAACGCCCTTTATCTCGCTTGTTATCTGCTCTTTGGTCATATAGATATGCGCGTCGTCCTGGGTAAAGCATCTCACGCGCATAAGTCCGTGCATTTCGCCCGATTTTTCGTGGCGGTGCACTATGCCGAGTTCGGCAAGTCTTAGCGGCAGGTCCTTATACGAGTGCGGCTGAAGCTTATACACGAGCATGCCGCCGGGGCAGTTCATCGGCTTTACCGCAAAGTCGTTTTCGTCTATAACCGTCGTGTACATATTGTTTTTATAGTGGTCCCAGTGTCCCGACGTCTCCCAGAGTTCGCGTCTGAGCATTATAGGCGTGCTTATTTCCTTATAGCCCTCTCTTGTGTGTATCTGTCTCCAGTAATCTATGAGGGTGTTTTTGATTATCGTTCCGTTGGGAAGGACGAACGGGAAGCCGGGGCCCTCTTCAAAGAGTGCAAATATTCCGAGCTCCTTGCCGAGCTTTCTGTGGTCTCTCTTTTTCGCTTCCTCTATCTGCAAGAGGTATGCGTCGAGCTCGCTCTGCTTCGGGAACGCCGTTCCGTACACTCTCGAGAGCATTTTATTCTTTTCGCTGCCTCTCCAGTACGCGCCGGTGCACTGCATGAGTTTAACTGCCTTTAATTTTCCCGTTGAAGCAAGATGCGGGCCTGCGCAGAGGTCTGTAAACTCGCCCTGGGTATAAAACGAAACTATGCTGTCTTCGGGAAGGTCGTTTATGAGCTCAACCTTATAAGGTTCGCCCTTTTCTTCCATATATTTTACGGCTTCTTCTCTCGGAAGCACTTTTCTTTCGAGTTTATAGTCTTCCTTTATGATTTTTCTCATTTCGTCTTCGAGTTTGACGAGGACTTCCGGGGTAAACGGCACTTCCGTGTCGATATCGTAATAGAAACCGTTGTCGATCGCGGGTCCTATCGCGAGTTTTGCTTCGGGGTACAGTCTTTTTACCGCCTGCGCAAGCACGTGCGACGCGGTGTGTCTGTAAACCTTTCTTCCGTCTTCGTCGTCGAACGTCAGAAATTCGATTTTTCCGCCTTTTTCGAGTTTGGAATTCATTTCGACGAGCTCTCCGTCGAGGTGTGCCGCAAGGGCGTTTCTCGCAAGGCCGGCGCTTATCTTTTCAGCCGCCTCGTAAACGCTTATTCCTTCTTCAACTTCCAGATTGCTTCCGTCTTTCAGAATGAGATTCAACATAGTTTTGTTTTTCCTCCAAAATTTATATTTTTTTATTTATTTTTATAACAAAAAAGCCCGTATGCGAATTATCGCATACGGGGCGCAAAAACACGCTGTTCCACCCGAGTTCGGTGCATAAATGCACCCTCTTTAAGCCTTAACGCGGTCAAACGCCGAAAATTGCTGCCTTTTCGGGACTCAAAAGCGGTAAGATTTCTGCTTTCCGCGCTTTCAGCCGTGGCGCGGATCTCTGTTTTTCAGAATCCTTTTGTCTTTTTCACAGTCTTTACATATTATATTTATCGGTCAATGGAATTATACTACCGTTTTTGCTTTTTGTCAAGTATTTTATGCGTTTGCATCTTTGATGACGCGCTTTATTATTTCGGCGAGTTCTTCTCTCGTAACGAACGCGTCATACTTCTTATTCCCGTTCTCGTCGCCTTTTATTATGCCCTTTTTCTCGCAGAAAAGTCTTGCTTCCTCCGACCATGCCGACGGTGCGCGCTTTTCCCTTGAAGAAAGGTAGTTTTCCATCATTTCGTTGAATTTTTCCTGAGTCATATCTTCCTCCCCGTTCATATCGTAATAATAATATCCTACGGCGTTAGGAATTCCCGTAAATCCGCATATATCGAGACTTTCCGAGCCGTTTCCCTGAGGTCTCAGTTCAAGATGCGTATGCGCTCCGTAAGATTTGCCGGTGTTTCCCATAATTCCTATGGGCTCGCCCTTTTTTACGGTTCTTCCGTTCTTTATGAGAAAAGAGTCGAGATGCATATAAAAAACGCGTCTGCCGTCGTCCATCGTTACGACGGCGTAGTTCCCCGCGCCGTCCTTCTGGTACGCAGTCCTTACTATTCCGTCCGACACGGCATACACGGTTTTATCGTCAAGCCCGACAAGGTCTATGCCCTTATGGTATTCCCTTTTGCCGTCTATCGTTCTGTACCCTCTTATACAGGTCAGTTTGAAATTTCCATTAAAACAGCTTACCGTTTTTATCCCCTCCTTTTACGTCAAAATTATAGCACAAACGTTCTGTTTTTTCAGCCGTTTTTAATGATCGGTTTGATAACAAAATAAGAATATTCGCGCACAAAAAAAGCGGTAAAACCTTTCGGTTTTACCGCTTTTGAATTTGTTTTTCCGTTTATCAGGTTATTCTGATATAGTCGATGTCGATGTAGCCGAATGCGTTGAACGGGTCGATACGAAGCGCCCTTACCGTTCCCATATTCTTGAACGAAGTGGGCACGTTAACCGAAAGGGTTACCCAGCCGTCGTTGGTATCTCTCGAAGGAAGACTGATATTGATTGCGTTGGATTCGGACCAGTTGCCGTTTGCCGTTGCAAAGAATATCTGGAAGTTATGGTTCGACGACGCGCTGTACTGATATCTTACCCTGATTTCCGCCTTGGTCTTGCCCGACGTGCTGATGCTCGTGCTCGGCAGTATGATCATCGGGTCGAGGTTGCTTGACGAAATCGACTGGCATCTCATGTAGCCGTCTGAAACGTTAAGGCTCATAAATTCTGACTTCCAGCTTTCCGTGTCGCCCGGAACGTCGAATTCCCACTGTCCCGGAACTCTGTTTGCGATAAGCTGGTTGAGGTAGTTATAGTATGCCTGAGCCGGCGTGCCTATCGTGATTATTCTCGTGCTGCCCGAAGTTACGAGGCTGTACGAATAATCGTTTACCGCGCATATACGGTTAATCGGTACCATGGGCAGCTGGTCTTTGTCGTAAATCGTGTAGCCGAGGTTGGTTTCAACGCCGTCGATTATGCACTTATTCGAGCCGACCGTAAATACCATGGTGTGTCCTATGAAGTTGAGCGTGAGTTGTTTATTGTCCTTATCCCACAGGTGGAAGGTATTGAGCAGGAAGTCAAGACCCGTTACCGGTTCGAACGGAATGAGAAGGTCGCCGGTATCCGTCATTTCAGGCAGGTATGCAACCGTCGCCGTCTTGCCGTTTATTTTGATGGACTTGGAAATCTGTCCCTGACCGGGCACGGAGGATCTGAAGTCGATGGACTTGATGAAGAACTGCGTGTTCTGATCCTGCTGCGGGTCGAGTCTGAGCTGTGTGAGGTTGCCGCTGAAGTTCTTCAGCGACGCTTTATCAACGCTGTATTCAACGTAGTCGTATACCGTCGATGCCGGGAAGGTATACGCCTTGCTTTCGGCGAGTCCCGAGCTTGCGCTGGTCGCGTAGTAGATCTTGAAGTTTGCGCCTACGGGGATCTTCGCCTTGATTACTATCTGGTCTATCGAGCCCGTCGGCAGTCCGCCTGACGAGAACTTACTCGAAATGGTCGAGTTGATGCTGTTAATGGCGAGGTTAACCTGTCCTCTGCGCACGTTGGTCGTTCCGTAAACGCCGTTTGCGTTGCGTCCTACGTTCGTTGCGCCTGACATCCATCCGGACGAAGCCGAAATCGACGTGTCGTTTGCGAAATCTATGAGATAGTAGGACTGCGTCTGTGCGTTCGACGTGGAGTCGACGAAGTCGAGCGCCTTATTTCTTCTTAAGAGGTGTCTGTACTGAGGATACATATGCGTTACTCTGTCGAGCTGTGCGGGAGTCGGGTATACGTCGATTTCCGCGAGTTCCGACTGAGGCGACGTCGTAAAGGTATTTCTTACCGCGTCGAGATACTGGAATCCCTTTTCGTCCGCCGTCGGCATAAGGAGCGTGCCTTCGCCGTATTCGTTCCAGGTCGACAGCCATACGAGTTTTCTCTGGGTTGCCGTCGTTGCGTTTGTCGGCAGGTAGGTGTTCTTTACGTAGTTACATACTCTCTGGAAGTCGCTTGCCGAGCAGAACGGCTCTCTCGGGTTATACGTGCTTTCGGAGTTCCACGGTGTGTTGGTAAAGCCCATGCTGATTGTCGGGATTGCCCACTGTCCGTTATTGTTGCACGTATTCAAGTAGTTTCTCATACCGTTTATGTTGCCGTTATAGGTTGCGCCGTCTCTGCCCCAGCTGTATGCGTGAGCCGCATCGTAGCCAAGGCTGTTATACGCGGTATCAAGTCCGCAGTGTACCCAATATACGCCGTCGAAGCCGAGCTTCTGAACTTCCGTTTCGAGGTAGTCCATGCACTGCTGTGCGACGCTTACGCCCGCGTACTTGCCGAGCGTGCCGCCGAAGAAGTCTACGACGATCTTATTATCGATTGTAAGATAGCTCGGGTGCTTGAAGTATTTTTCTATGAGATACGGAACGAACTTGTTCTGCCAGTCGCTGAGCGATCTCGGAGCGCCTGCGTTTGCGATTTCGAGAAGCAGACAGAACTTGATGTAGTCGATATATTCCGCATTGTAAAGTCCTTCAAAGATATAGTATTCGTTGAAGGGCATCTTCTCCATCGTATCGTTTACGGGAAGGAATGTACAGCTAGACAGGAAGTCAACGCCGTGTTCAACGAGGTATTTGATTTCCCAGTCGGTCGTTTCGGGCGTACCTTCGTCGTAGTAGCCTATCGCGGGCTGATAATCCGAATAAGGCGAGATTACCGACCAGCTGAAGTTGATCTGGTAGCCGTTTCTCCAAAGCGGACAGTGGTTCATACCGATTATGTAGTCGTCGTCGCCGGCGGGTACTCTCGGTGCGGGAACGTAGTCGCTGTGATATATCTTCTTGAATACCTTGAATTCGTCGAACGTAACTTCTCTCGAACTGCTGTTGGTAACCGTGAGAGAATCGATGCTTGTCGCAGCGTTTAAGAAGTTAACTTCGCCGAGAACTCTTCCGTCAACCTTAACCTTTATCTTCTGGGTGTTGGTGTCGAGTTCAAATCTGAACATATACCACTGGCCGTTATAGAAGCTGTTATATACGTTCGTGCCGTTAGCAACAAAGCCCGAAGAGCCGGTCGTGAAGTTGAGAACCGTCTTGTTTCCGCTCTTGAGCGCAAAGCCCGTGCTTTCCTTGCTTCTGAATATTGCCTGATATTCGGCGATTACGGTGCCCGTTACTTCGTCGAACGTCTTGGTTGCGCTCTTACCCGCTTTGATTGCGAGTGTGTTTGTCTTTCCGTATGCGTCGCCGCTTGAGTTCTGAGTCCAGCCGTACGGCAATACGTTGTCTTTTGCAAGGTCGAACATTTCATATACCGCGTAGTTTGCATAAAGCTTTGTTGCTCCCGGTGCAAACGACGGTGTGCCCTCGTCGGTCGTAGCCCATCTGAAGTTTAAGATGTTGGCTCTGATGCCGCCTACGGGAAGCGGATACGAACCGCATTCGGTATTGTTGATAACGATGGTGCTCATGCCTCTGTTTAAGTTTACCGTGATTAAGAAGGTAAACATATTCTCGTTTGCGCCTATCTTGTAAACGTTGGTATAAGTTCCGTTTACGCCGAGAACCTTCCAGTAGCCGTCGATTATTTCAAGTCTGAATACGCTGTCGCCGGTGTCGTTCTGGAATTCGAGGAACGCGCCGTCGGCGCCGTCGGCGGAAGCTTTCGCTTCGAGCGTGATTGCGCCTTTGGTTATCTTATTGAATTCTCTTATGAGCGCCGCGCCCGCTTCGGTGCTTATATCGGTGAGCGAGCCGTAGGACTCTGTGAGCGTCGATCTCGGTATTGCGCCTCTGTTGTCGAGCAGCCAGCCGGAACCGATGCCTTCGTGCTGAGCGTTGAAGCCCGACATTACGCAGAGCAGATATGCGTCGTCTTCATCGCCTTCGCCGCCTTCGAAATCGAGTATCGTTCTCGGAAGTCTCTTTTCCGGGAATACGGCGCGGGCAATTATTGCCGCCGTCTCGGCGCGCGTAATATCGTCGTCCGGGTGGAAGTTCGCGTCGGCGTCGCCTATTGCGACACCGGCCTTATACAAAGTCGAAACGTATATGTAATACGGCGTCGCTATCGAAACGTCGGGAATACTGTTTATCGTATTTACCGCTTCGTAGCATTCGCTCGGCAAAGCATTGACGAAAAGCTCGGCGATTTCAACTCTCGTTGCGTTTCTGTCGTAGTTGTCGAACCGGTCCGCCGTAATAATTCCTTCATCTATAGCATATGAAACGTATGCCGAATACCATTCTCCCACTGCGAGCGGAATCTCTTCGCCTTCATAAGACGCATGCATACGCGCCGCAACGGTTATTGCCTCCGCAACGGTGATTTTTCCGTCCGGAGTAAAAAAGCCGGAGCCCGTTCCGTTCATCAGCTTGAGCTGATATGCGGAATTTACGTCGTCTGCGTACCATTCGGTACCGGGTACGTCCGCAAACTGTGCGTCGGCATAGTTTACCGCATTTTCGGCTGCAAACGCCGAGGTAAATGCAAGTAAAACAAGAATTACTACACCGATGATGAGTTTCTTCTTCATATTTTTCCCTCCAAAATATACAAATAAATTGACTTATCTGATTATTAATATGTTAATTATATCACAATAAAGCCCGCAAGTCAATAATTAATTACTAATTTACAAAATATTTAAATTTGCGGAAACTGCTTTTTTACAGTCTTTCCTGACGCTGTCTCGAAATGTTTATTATTCCCTCCGGCAGAACCTGAAGATTGTCGAGAGACCGTCCCGTGCCGATAACCACGCAGGTTGTGGGGTTGTCGGCGATATAAGTCTTTATTCCGCACGCCTTTTCGATGAGCTTGTCCATGCCGTAAAGCAGGCTTCCGCCGCCCGTCATAACTATTCCGTTTGCGGCTATGTCCCCTACAAGTTCGGGCGGAGTGCGCTCGATTACGTGGCAGACTGCGTCGGCGATTGCCCTTGCCGTCGGCGCAACTGCGTCGGCTACCTCGTCGGACGATATAGTTATCATCTTCGGAAGTCCTTCCTTCAAGCATCTTCCCTTGACTTCCATAATGTACTGGTTGTCGTAGGGAATTGCCGCGCCGAGCTTCTTTTTTATCTCCTCGGCGGTAACTTCGCCGATAAGTACGTTATATTTGCGCCTTATGTATTTGATTATCGCCTCGTCTATCTTGTTGCCCGCAAGTTTAAGCGAGTCGGAAACGACTATTGAGCCCAAAGATATCACGGCAACGTCGGTCGTGCCGCCGCCTATGTCGACGATAATGTGGCCTTCCGGCTTTGAAATGTCAATTCCCGCGCCTATCGCCGCCGCTATCGGCTCTTCTATAAGGTATGTCTTTTTTGCGCCCGCGGCTATGGTCGCGTCGTAAACGGCGCGCTCCTCAACCTCGGTAATTCCGCTCGGAACGCACACCATTACGCGCGGTTTGAGTAAACTCGGGCCCGTCGCCTTGCGGATGAAGTGCTTGAGCATCTTCATAGTAACTTCGTACTGGGAGATGACGCCGTCCTGCAAAGGACGCACGGCGAGTATGTTGCCCGGCGTTCTTCCGAGCATGAGCTGCGCTTCCTTTCCGATTTTTAAGACCTTGCCGCTCGCCCTGTCTACCGCGACGACCGACGGCTCCTCGTAAACCACGCCTTTTCCTTTTACGTACACCAGCACCGTTGCGGTACCGAGATCAATAGCAATATCGTTCATAAACGTCTCCAAAAATATATTTATTATAAATATTATACTATATAATTTTACAAATTACAATGTTTTTTTATTGCATTAAGTCAACTCTGTTGCGTTTTTCACCCGAAAAGAACGCCTCGATATTTTTACAGGTCTCATCGAGAAGCCTTAATCTCGTCTCGTACGCTCCCCAGGCCATATGGGGCGTAAAAATGACGTTTTTGCGGTCTCTCAAAGCGTAAAACGGCGAATTTTCGTCCATCGGCTCCTTAGTATAGACGTCGGTTGCAAAACCTGCGATTTTTCCGCTTTTTACCGCCTCCGCGACGGCTTTTTCGTCGGTAACTCCGCCGCGCGCTACGTTGACTAAGATGAAATTCTTCTTTTTTATCTTTTCAAGCAATTTTTCGTTGACGCTGCGCTCGGTTTCGGCGTTAAGCGGCGTGTGAAGCGTTACGATATCGCTTCTCTCGAAGAGTTCTTCAAGGGATACGCACTCGACGTCCTCGGATTTATGTTTTCTGCAGGCAATAACCTTACATCCGAGCGCTTGTGCCGCTTTTCCGACCTTTTTTGCGATATTTCCGTAGCCGTAGAGCCCCCACGTCTTGTCTTTCAGTTCGTAATACACGGGTTCAAGGCAGTTCATAAGTCCGCTTTTGGTATATTCTCCGCTCTTGCAGAAGTCGTCGTACTCTCTTATATGGCAGACGAGCGAGAGCACCAAACTCACGGTCAGCTGGGAAACGCAGTCGGTGGAATAGCCCTTTACGTTGCAGACGGCGATTTTTCGCCTTTTTGCGCACTCTATATCGACGTTGTCGTAGCCCGTCGCAATAATGCAGACAAGCTTTAATTTTCCGGCGCTCTCCATGACTTTTGCCGAAATCTTACACTTATTGGTGATTGCGACGTCCGCGTCTTTCAGGCGTTCGCAGAGTTTATCTTCGGGCGTTACGTCATAAATTTCCGTCTCTCCGTACTTTGAAAATACGCCCAAATCCATATCTTTTCCCGCGGTTGCCGCGTCAAGAAACACTATTTTCACGCTTTTCTCCTTAAAATCAGATTTATTCCTCGGTGAGCTCCGCTATCGGCGAAAATCCCGTGCGTTCGGTCCTCTTTGTTTCAAGGTTTGCCTCGTAATAATACGTGCCGGGCATATAAACCGCCGATTCGTCGTACACTGTCGATTCGGTCTCTCCCACGGGCTTTTTCGGCGTCGGTTTTTCCACCCTCACTTCAAACGTAACCTTCGACATATCGGCAGACAGTTTCAAATTATGAAATTCCGGATTTGCCCAATTATTATACTTCGGTACGTCGTCGGGGGTAAGATTATAAATTTTTCCGTAATCGTCGACAAGCCACAGCTGTGAGCCGGCGGCGTGCATCACTCCGCCGATTGATAAATAAAAGACTATTCCGTAAGGTGTGTCGATTTGTTCGTTAATATGATAAATATCCGTTTCGAGAATCTCGTTTACGACGATTTCCTGCGTAAGTTTACGCCTTATTCTCGCGTTTTTGTTATGGTGTTCCCAGTCGGTAACGTTATCGAGCCGTACAAAAGTCGTAA
>JAGADB010000173.1 GCA_017613815.1 Clostridia bacterium
CTTTTCAACCATTGCCCAGTTTGCCTCGTAGCGGTCCATTGTTATCTGCATACGTCCGCCGCCGGAAGCGATTTTCGCGTCGAAAGAGGAATCCGAAAGTTCGGAGAGCACTTTTTCAAGCTCGTCTATATACTGGGGAGCGGAGGTTGCGGGAACGTCACGTCCGTCAAGAAGAATATGAACTCTTACCGTTTTTACTCCGTCCGCTTTTGCTCTGCGGATAAGCGCGAATAGGTGTTTTATGTTTGAATGTACGTTTCCGTCCGAAAGAAGACCGAGAAAATGCATTGCGCCGTTTTTGCAGAAAGAAACGAGGTTTTTCCATGTTTCGGATTCAAAAATCTTTCCGCTTTCTATGCTTTCGTTAACGAGTTTTGCGCCCTGCGAGTATATCTGGCCGCAACCGAGAGCGTAGTGTCCAACTACGCTGTTGCCCATATCGTCGTCGGAGGGAAGACCTACCGCCGTGCCGTGAGCCTTGATATCCACGTAGGGACACGTTGCTTTTAATCTGTCAAGAACGGGCGTATATGCGCTCATTACGGCGTTACCGTAATCGCTCGCATTTGTGCCTACGCCGTCCATTACAACAAGTACTGTTTTTTTCATCGCTTTTTCCTTATTCCTGATTCATTGATTTTTCGAGATTTGATTTGATATGACAAAGAAGCTCGTCAAGATTTACCGCTTTTTTGTTTTCTATTGTCGAAAGCGCCGCAAGAGATTTTGTCATAATGCCGCTTTCAACGGTTTTTATGCACGCATTTTCAAGTTTGTTTGCAAAATCGCAAAGCTCATTTATTCCGTCAAGCTCGCCGCGCTTTCTCAGTCCGCCCGTCCACGCAAAAATCGTTGCTATCGGGTTGGTGGACGTTTTTTCGCCGCGAAGATGAGCGTAATAATGACGCTGGACGGTGCCGTGCGCCGCCTCATACTCAAAATTGCCGTCGGGCGAAACGAGCACGGACGTCATCATGGCAAGATCGCCGAAAGCTGTTGCAAGCATATCGGACATAACATCGCCGTCGTAATTTTTGCACGCCCAGATAAAACCGCCTTCGGAACGGATTACTCTTGCAACCGCGTCGTCAATGAGCGTGTAAAAATAGTCTTCAAGACCTGCCGCCCCGAATTTTTCGCGGTATTCGCCGTCGTAAATTTCCTGAAAAATATCCTTGAAGCGGTGATCGTAAGTTTTGGAAATGGTATCTTTTGCCGCAAACCAGATCGGCTGACGCGTAGAAAGCGCATAGTTAAAGCATGCGCGGGCAAAAGACGCTATGCTCGCGTCTGTATTGTGCATGCCCATAACAACGCCGTTTCCGTCAAATTCCTTTACGGTAAGGCGTTTTTCCTCGCCGTTTTTACCGGTTATGACAAGCTCGGCTTTCGATCCGGCTTCCACTTTTGACTCAACTGCGGAATATATATCGCCGTATGCGTGACGCGCAATCGTAATCGGCTTTTTCCATGTGGGAATATACGGTTTTATGCCGTTAATGAGTATCGGAGCGCGGAAAACGGTGCCGTCAAGAATCGCTCTTATCGTTCCGTTCGGGCTTTTCCACATCTTCTTGAGTTTATACTCTTCAACGCGCTGCGCATTCGGGGTAATCGTTGCGCATTTTACCGCTACTCCGTATTTTTTCGTTGCGTTTGCGGCGTCAACGGTTACGCGGTCGTCCGTTTTGTCTCTGTTTTCAAGCCCGAGATTGTAATATTCGGTTTTAAGGTCGATATACGGGCAGAGAAGCTCGTCTTTCGTTTTCTGCCAGATAATCCGGGTCATTTCGTCGCCGTCCATCTCAACGAGCGGCGTTTTCATCTGTATTTTTTTCATAAAAATCCTTTAAAGTCAGCTTCTCTTTGAAAGAACGTCTTTTTCGTAACGTTTTACTTCTTTGAGCCATTCCTCGCCTGCCGGTACGCCGGACTGATTGCAGAATTCCTCCCAGACGTATCCGAGCGGGAAATACTTGTATTCTTCGGTGAGGACGAGACGGGAGGTATAGTCGCCTTCAAGCTCCGCCTTTTTCAGCGCTTCCGTCGGTTCGAGAAGCGCGCTGAGAAGCGCTTTCTGAGTGCTTCTTACGCCGAGAACCCATGCCGCAACTCTGTTTATGCTTGCGTCAAAGTAGTCAAGCGCAATATTTACTCTGCCGGTAAGATCGTTTCTTACTATCTCCTGAGCAATCGCCCTGAGCTCGTCGTCAAAAATAACTACGTGGTCGCTGTCCCAGCGGACGGGGCGCGAAACGTGAAGCATAAGCTCGTCCGCAAAGAGAGCCATTGCGCTGATTTTTGCGGAAATAATCTCCGTCGGGTGGAAGTGACCCGAGTCGAGCGTTACCATTATTTCGGGATGTTTTGCGGCATAACCCATGAAAAATTCGTGGGAACCTACAACATAGCTTTCGCTGCCTATACCGAAAAGCTTGCTTTCAACGGAGTCTTTATTGTATTTCGGGTCGATTTTCTCTGCGAATATTCTGTCGAGAGCCTCCGCCATTCTTATTCTCGGCGAAAGCTTGTCTATCGGCGATTCCTTGCAGCCGTCGCACATCCAGAAGTTTGTATTGCATCTCTGACCGAGCTCTTTGCCGAAATATTCGGCTATTTTTCTGCAGCGGATACCGTGTTCGATCCAGAATTCGCGTATGCCTTTGTCGGGCGATGCAAGCGTAAAGCCGTCGTCGGAATATTTATGGCTGAAATAAGTGGGGTTGAAGACAAGACCTATGCCGTTTTCCTTTGCAAAATCTACCCAGCCCGCAAAATGCTTCGGCTCGATTTCGTTTCTGTCTACGAATTTTCCGCCGTTTTCAAGGTAAATTGCGTGAAGGTTAAGCTTCTGCTTTTGGGGAATGAGCGAAAACGCCTCCGCAAGGTCCGCGCGAAGTTCGTCCGCGGTTCTCGCTTTTCCGGGATAATTGCCCGTTGTCTGAATTCCGCCGCCCGAGAGAGTGCTGCCTGTTTTTTCAAAGCCGCCTACGTCGTCTCCCTGCCAGCAGTGAAGCGAAATTTTGATTTTTTTGAGCTTTTCTATCGCAGCATCGGTATCAACTCCGATTGTTGCGTATTTTTCTTTGGCGAGAAGATAATTGCCCATTGTCTTTCCTCCGATATTTGAATTAATAATTTTTCCGCAAGAAGCGCGAAGCGGTCCGCCTATATTATAATATGTATAGAAGTTTTCCGCCACGCGGTGCGCGTCTTTTGAAAAAAACGCCGTTTAACACAATAACATTTTAGCAAAATATATATAA
>JAGADB010000174.1 GCA_017613815.1 Clostridia bacterium
AAGATGACAGTATTAAATTTGAATTGATAAACGATATGACCGATGATTATTTGGAAATAACTATCAATGCGGATCGTGTGACTGTCACTGCTGTTGATACTGAGGCAAACCGTTTCTAACAAAAATGGATAGTTGACAAAATAAGCATATCGTCATAATAAGAACGGTTAATGCAGCTGCAGACACTAAAAAGTCTGCGGCTGTTTTTTTTGTACTTAAAAAATCAAACAAAACCGCCTCCGCGGTTTTGCACCTCAATTCTTCATTATTAATTATTAATTCAAAAGTCCCCGGAAACAGATGTTTTCGGGGACTTTCTGGCGTTCCCGAGGTGATTCGAACACCCGACCTGCCGCTTAGGAGGCGGCTGCTCTATCCTGCTGAGCTACGGAAACGTATTTTTTTATTACAAACACATTATACACCATATTTTTGTTATTTTCAAGGGCAAAACAAAAAACGGCGTTATTATTTTATATATATTGACTTTTTATATATATAATGGTACAATTACTATGTATAACAATAATTAAAAGGAGAAAAATGCCATGATGGAAGTAAAAGTCGACTTCAGCAAAAAAACAGGCGCTGTAAAACCCATGCACGCCGTAAACAACGGCCCCGTTTACAAATTCAGCGAGGACCAGAGAATCACAAACATTGACACCTACAGAGACGCGGGAATCCCGTATGCGAGAATTCACGACGCGTCGTTCTATTCTACCTACGGCGGAGAGCACTGCGTTGACGTTGCGAACATATTTACGAATTTCGACGCCGACGAGAACGACCCCGCAAGCTACGATTTCACGCTTACCGACGAATACCTCCACACCATTGATTTTGCGGGTACGAAGACCTTTTACCGCCTCGGCTCCAAAATCGAGCACTGGCAGAAAAAATACAACATTCTTCCGCCCAAGGATTTCGCAAAATGGGCGAGAATCTGCGAGCACATAGTAAAGCACTATACCGAGGGCTGGGCTGACGGCTTTCATTACGATATGAAATACTGGGAAATCTGGAACGAGCCCGACTACGAAGCGTGCTGGGGCGGCACCAAGGAGCAGTATTTCGAGCTTTACGACATAGCCGCAAAGCACCTCAAGGCGACCTGCCCGAACATCAAAATCGGCGGTCCCGCACTATGCTGGGATATGGACTGGGCAAAGGAATTTTTAGCGCAGTTAAAGGCGCCGCTCGACTTCTTCTCGTGGCACTGCTACACGAGGGAGACCGAGGTCGTGAAGAAAAACATAAACACCTTCAGAAAAATGCTTGACGACGCGGGATTTCCTCAAGCCGAAAGCATTCTCGACGAGTGGAACTACGTGAGGAGCTTCATAGGCGACGACTGGATTTACTCCCTTCGCGCCGAAAAGGGACTTAAAGGCGCGGCATACACCGCGGCGGTTATGTGCATAGGACAGAAAGAGCCGCTCGATATGCTTATGTACTACGACGCGCGCCCCTGCTCCATGAACGGACTGTACAGCACCGACCTTGTGTGCGACGTGCTCAAAGGATACTATCCTTTCAAGATGTTCAACACGCTTTACAAACTGAAAGACGCGTATGAGACGGAATTTTCCGGCAACGCCTACGCATGCGCGGCGTCTGACGGAAGCAAGGCGGCGGTTATGGTAACGCATTTCGCCGAAGACGACGGTACGCCGGCCGATAAAATCGGAATAGATATAAAGGGCTTCTGCGGCGAAAACGGAGTAAAGGCAAAATACTTCTTACTCGACGAAAATCACGACCTTGAAGAAGTGAGAGAAGAGGTTTTCACGGGCGAAAGCTTCAAACCGATTTTGAATATCGGTCTTAACGCCTCGTATCTCATCGAACTTGAAAAAATATAAAAAAATAATAATAAAACGAGAGGTGAAAGAAAAATGGCAGAAATCACAGTAAAATTCAACGAAATCATCGGCAAAATCAAGCCCATGCACGCCGTAAACAACGGACCCGTTGACGGCGGCAGATTCGGCGGCAACGTCGACCTCTTCAAGAAGGCGGGAATCCCCTACGCGAGAAACCACGACGCATCGTTCTCACGCATGTACGGCGCGGAGCACACGGTTGACGTGGCGTACGTGTTCCCGGATTTCAACGCCGACGAAAACGACCCGGCAAGCTACGACTTTTTCTACACCGACAAGTACGTAAAGGACTGCGAAAAGGCGGGAACGCACATGTTCTACCGCCTGGGACACAGAATCGAGCACGAGGAGAAGAAGTACGGAACATTCCCGCCGAAAGACTTCAAAAAGTGGGCGAGAATCTGCGAGCACATCATCAGACACTACACCGAGGGCTGGGCAGACGGTTTCCGCTTCAAAATGGAGTATTGGGAAATCTGGAACGAGTTCGACTGCTTAGGACCCAACAACACCAGACTCTGCTGGCAGGGCACCGACGAACAGTTCTATGAATTCTTCGAAATCGTTGCAAAGTACTTGAAGAAAAAGTTCCCGAAGCTCAAAATCGGCGGACCCGCATTCTGCAGCTACGACGAAAAAGAGGGCTTCCTGAAATATATGAAGGCGCACAAGGTGCCGATGGACTTCTATTCGTACCACTGCTATCCCAATGAACCCAAAACCATGGTCGACCTCGCCGAAAGACAGCAGAAGTACCTCACAAAGTACGGCTACGGCAAGGTTGAGAAGATCCTCGACGAGTGGAACTACCTCTACGGCTCATGGTGGGGCGAGGACATGGGACTCACCTATCAGACGATACAGTCGATAAAGGGCGCGGCATTCGTTACGGCATGCCAGATAGCGGCGCAGAACACCCACATCGATATGCTTATGTACTACGACGCGCGTCCGCAGAACTCCTTCAACGGACTGTTCGGAAGGTCGCCCGTACAAATTCTCAAACCCTATTGGTCGTTCGTAACCTTCAACGAGCTGTATAAGCTTTCAAATCAGTGCAAAGCCGAAAGCGACAACAAGAACGTTTACACGCTCGCAGCCGCAAAGGGCGACAAGAAGGCCGTTCTCATTTCGTACTACGACAACACCGACAAGCTTAAAGCCAAAAAGATCAAGGTAAATCTTGAAAGCGTAAAGGCGGGCTCGCTTGCGGAAGTTTACATAGTAGACGCAAACAACGACTACAAAAAGGCGGTAAGCTTCGTTACGGGCGGAAGAAAAGCGGAACTCTATCTCGATATGGAACCCAATACCATAGCGCAGATATTAATAAAGTGAATTCACACCGCATAAAATTGTGAAAGCAACAGCGTTTTTTGAGAAATTACGGTCAATTTTTGTAAAGTTCACAAAAAATTAACAAAAAACTTTGACAAATTGTTGACAAACTCAAAAACCTATGCTAAAATATACTGATAAAATCTAATAAGTATGCCATTTGTATTTTTGCGAACCTCGAAGCCGTTTTCGAGGGGCTTTTCTGCGCATATACCGTAAAGGAGCAAGCGGAAAGCCCTGAAAAAGCGGGAAACGGCGCAGAGGAGCGCTTAAATAAATATTGTTCTTGCACATATCGGAAGGAGGAGATGTTGTTTGAGTGTGCAAAGAAGTCCTGAAATTCTTGCTCGCGCAAAGCGCAACAGAATTCGGGGCAAACCCATACTTATACCGGCAGCTTTTCCTCCCGGCGCTTTATGAAGCACAAAGTAAAGCGAGTGAAAGAGTGAAAAACTGAAAAAGGTAACCAAACCCGGCAAACGCCAAAGGAAGAATTTCTAAAAGAGGGGCTTTTTGGAAGGACAACCGAGGCGCAAAAAATAATCCAAATCAAGCCCCGAAAATCTATATCGAAAGGAAACAAAAGAAATGAAACAACTCACAAGAATCGCAGCGCTCGTGCTTGTAATCGCAGTAGTTACGGCAATGAGCGCAACAACCGTGTTTGCTGCAGCTGACACCCTTACAAACGGCGTATACGGCGCATTCAGCACTCCGGACACCCCCACCGTCTCCTCCGAGGAGAAAATACTCGTAGTTAAGGAACTCGTATCGACCAACGCTGACGCATCTACCGTCAACGCACCGACTATGAGCTACAACTACGAAATCACCGCAGGATCCAGCGGAAAAGAAATCACGGACGCTACCTCCGCTCACTCTCCCGCAACTTCCGTTACGGTAGAAACGAAGGCCGGCATCACGGCAGGTCTGTCCTACACGACGTCTCTTGCATGGACCCCCGCTGAAACACTCACCGACGGCTCCAACTACAAGAACATCGAAATCGACTTTTCGGGCGTTAACTTCGGCGCAGCAGGCGTTTACAGATACGTTATCACCGAAAAACCCGCAAACCAGACGACAGCTGCTAACATTTCAGCCGCTTACGCTGCAGCGGGCGTTACCGAAACGACCGGCACGCACGTTCGTTATCTCGACGTTTACGTTAAACCCTCCGCAACCTACACGGGCTCGCAGGGCGCAGACGACTGGGACGTTTACGGATACGTTTGCTTCACCAACAACAACGAAATCGACGCTACGGATTCTTCCACTGTTGAACCCGACGTTGCGGCAGCAGTAAAGACGAACGGCTTCGTATCGGCATCAGGTGCAAACCCCGATACATACTACACCTTCAACGTAACGATCGACAAGACCGTTTCCGGAGATACCTATCTCATGGCAACGCACGGCAAGTTCCCGTTCACGGTTGCTTTTGAAAACGCAACTGTAACGGCAAACGTACTTCCCATCGTTACCGCTAACAGCTACGCTACGACAGGATCCGCTCTTTCGGCGGGCGACATCAACGCTATCACTGCTCACGACCCGACAATCGGACATCAGGGCACGGTAACGTACACCGGTATTCCGAGCGGCACGAAAGTAACCGTATACGAAACCAACAACCAGACCGGTATCACCTACAGTGTTTCCGCATCCGGCGTTGACACCAACTTCACGGCTGAATCGGTTGCAAATCCGAACAGCTCCAGCAGTGCAATAGCAAACGCACAGACGGCTCTCGTAGCAAACTCTGACAAGGCGTTCAGCTTCACGAACACCCTGCTTCTCATCTCCCCGACCGGATACGTTGCACGTATTGCTCCGTATACCATGATCCTCGGCGGAGGTATCGCACTTCTCCTTCTCAGCAGAAAGCATAAACGCGAAGAAGAGGAAGAAGCTTAACATTTAATATTAAGCTCGGCACTCAGGCATAAATTGCTTTGTCCCGCCTGCCATGCGGCAGGCGGCCGACAGATGCGCCCGACAAAATCGGACGCGTCTGTGAGCCGAATTTTTCGGCAGAGCAAAATTAGGCTTGTTTACCGAAAAAGTGTGATATCACAATACGGGGAGGTGAAAAATTGAATAATATACCTAACGAAACCGTTGTTTCGAAAGAAATGAACGAAGCCGAAGAAAAGGAAAAGCAAAAGCAGGAAGAAAAGGAAAATAAGGCGGATAAACTCGTCAAAAACGTCAAAAGATCGGAAAAATCCGTAAGAAGTTATCAATTTTTCGCCTTGCGTCTCTTTTTGCTGATTCTGGTTATATGGGTGCTTCTTTTCAAGATAGTCGGAATTACCCATATGCCGAACGCGGATATGTATCCGAGAATCGACGCGGGAGACATGGTTCTTTTCTACAGGCTTGACAAAAACATACAGGCGCAGGACGTAATAGTTATTTCAAAGGAAACTCCTGACACCAACGGCGAAAAGCAGCTCTGGATATCGAGGGTTATCGCGGTTGCGGGAGATACCGTTGAAATAACGGGCGACCAGCAGGTTATAGTCAACGGCAATACCTTGATTGAGAGCAACATCTTTTACAACACTCCGCCGTATGAGGGATATACCAAATATCCCGTTACCGTCGGAGAGGGAGAATACTTCGTACTCTCTGACTCCAGAAAGAACGGAACGGACAGCAGAGTATTCGGAGTAGTTACGAAAGAGGACCTTGTCGGAACGGTCATAACCATTCTCAGACGTTCTAATCTGTAATCCTATAATATAAGGAAGAAAAATTTAAAGGAAAGGAGGACGGAGCATGATTAACGACTTAAAAACCCCGCAATTCCGCTTGGGAAAAAGTAAAAGTTTCATATTTAAAGTCATGAAAAAGTTCATGGCAAGCATTACCGTCGGCGGCGACGCGGTAATGTCGCTTTGCTCCGGACTTCTTGCCTCGGCGCTCATAGTGTACAGCGGCTACGTCCTCTACGATACTTTGTACGTGCAGAGCAAAGCGTATTCCGCATGGGACGTTCTGAGGGATTATAAACCCGACCTCAGCGACGTTGAGGGAGTTCCCGAAGAAACGTGGGAAACCCTTTCGGAAATGGTAACCGACTACCGCGCATGGATTACGGTTTACGATACGACCATAGACTATCCCGTCGTTCAGGGCGAGGACGACCTGTTTTACGCCCGCAACGATATTTATAAACAGCCGAGTCTGACGGGCGCAATTTACCTTGCGACGGACAACGCTCCCGATTTCAGCGACAACTACAATATGATTTACGGAC
>JAGADB010000175.1 GCA_017613815.1 Clostridia bacterium
CTCTGCGGCGACCTGATTTTAACGTCGGAGCTCATCAAAAACAACAAAAACGTCATCTGCGAAGGTCTTTTTACGCACCTTGCGACGGCTGACGTCGAGGGAGGCGACGATTTTGCGCGTCTTCAGGCAAAAAGGCTTAAAAATACCGAAAACAAACTGCGGGAAATCGGAATAAATCCGCAAATCGTGCATTTATCGAACAGCGCGGGACTTGCGAAATTTTCAAGCTTCGGTTTTGACGCCGTGAGAATGGGTATGTCGCTTTACTACGGTTATTCGACCGACGACAAGAACTTTGAGCACACGACGAGCTTCAAAACCAAGGTAATAAACGTCCACGAGATGAAAAAGGGCGAGGGCGTAAGCTACGGCCAGAAATTCGTCGCCGAAAAGGATATGACGATAGCAATTATAGGCGCAGGCTTTGCAGACGGGCTTTGCAGAAGCTTATCTTACGGCAGGGGCTCCGTTATAATCCGCGGCGAGCGGTTCCCGATTATCGGTCTTATCTGCATGGACATGGCGATGATTGACCCGATGGGCAAAAAAATAAGCGTCGGCGACGACGTTACGATTTTTGGGGAAGACGGCGGAGACATAATCACCGTAGAAGAGATTGCAAAGGCCGCAGGCCGCACTCCTTACGAGATTACCTGCGGAATTTCAAAGCGCGTGCCGAGAGTTTACAAATAAAAGCAGTATAAAAAAATGCTGTCCGTTTTCACGGACAGCATTTTTTTATTGTCTTTTTACTTTGTGAGTTTGATATAGTCGATATCCATTTCGCCGCGTGCGTTGAACGGGTCGAATCTGAGTCCCGTTATCGTGCCGGTCCAGCCCTTTGCGTTAATGTCAACGGTGTACGTTTCCCATTCGCCGTTGGAGGACGAGGTGCTCTTGAGCGGAATATTTACCGATTTTTCTTCGTTCCAGCCTCTGTCGTCAGCCGTTATGAAGAACAGCTGCGCTTTCTGTTCCGAAGTGCCTTCGTAATTATATCTTACCTTGAACGTAAGCTTTTTGTAATCAGCCGCGTTAAGTTCAATTCTGGTAAGCATTATAATCGGGTCGTTTTCGAGATATTCGGGGTTAGTCGTGCAGTTCATATAACCGTCGTTTGTGAAGAGCGTCATGTTAAACGAAGACCAGCCGTCTGTACTTCCCGTGAGGTCAAATCCCCACTCACCCGGCGTTTTAGGCGCGTTTTGCGCTTCAAAAAAACTGGCGAGTTCGGTGTCGACTTCTATTTCGTTGCTGTCGTTGATCTTGAATCCGAAGCCCATGTCTTCGCAAAGCTTCTGGATAGGAATCATCGGAAGTCCGTCGCAGGTCGTAAGCGTAAATCCGAGGTTCTTCGTTACTCCGTCAACCGTGTAGGTGTCTTTGCCTACCGTGTAAACCACAACGTGCTTCTTGAAGTTGAGCGTGAGAACGCCGTTTGCCTTATCCCATTCATAGAATGCGTTGAGTAAGAAGTCCATAGCGCATGCGGGGTCGAATGCAACCACGATGTCGCCCGACGTCGAGAGTTCCGGAGCAAACGTCATCTGGAACTTATTGCCGTTGATGGACGCGTTCTTGGAGTAAACACTTACGTTCTTCCACTTATAGAACTGTACGCTCTTTATGGTGAAATCAATTCCGCCGCCGTCGCCCACGTCAATTCTGAGTGCCTGGAGATTGCCCGTCCAGTTGGTGAGCGGGAAGGTCGGGATGAATACCGTCTCGAAATCATCCGAGGATGAGTTGTAGGACGCGCTGTTGGACTGCGTGAAGCCTCTTTCGTTTTCATTATAGTAGAATACTTCTATACGCGTTCCCTTCGGAATCTTGAGCGTAATTTCCATGCCCGCGATCTGGTCGCAGTTTATTTTGCCGTTGAGTCCCGAAACTATTACCATCGGGTCTCTGTTATTGGTCGTTCCGGTAAAGCCTGCGCTCGTCTGTTTGCCCGTTACGCCTTCATACGAAATACCGGTGTATTTAGCGTAGTCTATCAAATAATCCTTCGAAACTTCGTCTTCCGTTACGGTCTGTCCCTTGAATCCCTCTTTTCTCAAGAGTCTGAGGTACTGAGGATAACGGTGGGTAAGTCTTTCAAGCTGAGCGTCTGTCGGAATCATATCGATGCTTTCGTCAGCCGGTCCCGCTTTTGTATAAGTTTCGCGGATTACGTCGAGGTAATCAAACTTTCTTTCGTCTCTCGTCGGCATAATGTACGTACCTTCGCCGTATTCATTCCACGTCGAGAGCATTATGAAGTTCTTCTGCCATTCTTCCTTCGGATAGGTTGTGAGATATGTGTCTCTTACCCATTCGTGTGCCGCCCTGTATTCTTCCTTGGTGATCATCGGGTATCTTACGCCCATCCAAGGCAGGCTGTTGAAGCCGACGGATACCGTAGGAACGGTATATACGCTTGAGTCTGCCGCACTTCTGAGTATGGAGTTGATGTTATTCGCAGCGGTGTAGCCCGAAGTGCCCCAGCTGTATGCCGATACGCCGTTGAAGCCGAGAGATTTATGCATATTGGAGGAATATCCGCATGCCATGAAGATAACGCCGTCGTAACCGAGCTTCTTTACTTCGCTGTCAAGGTACCAGATAGCTTCTTTTACGTTCGCAGCACCGCCCATTCTGCTCTGAATGCTTTCGGGCGAGAACACGATAATCGGAAGTTTATTGTCTATCTTCATATATCTTTCGTCTTTGAAGAAGTTTTCCATGAGGTACGGAACGTAGTCGTTCTTCCAGTTATCCATGCTGTTGGGCGACTTGCCGTTGAGAGCTTCCCAGAGGATGCAGTAGTTCATCATATCGGAGTATTCCGCTTCCATGTAGCCCTCGAAGAGCTGCTGCGCTTCGGTGTCGGCTATTCTCTGCGGACCTGCCTGGTTGTTTACGAAATAGATACAGATTGCCGGGAAGTCTATGCCGTGTTCGATCATGTACTTGATTTCCCAGTCTGCAACTTCAGCCGACGGTTCGTCGTAGTATCCGAGTACCGGATAGGGATCGTCGTAAGGCGAGATGCAAGACCAGCCGAAGTGTTCGCCGTTTGCCCAGATAGGACAGTAGTTGAGGCCTATCGTATAGTCGTCAGCGCCCTCGGGGATCTGCGGTACGGGAACGTAGTCGTCGTGCTTTATCTTTCTGAATACCTGGAACAGATATACGGTCATTTCCGTCGAGCTCTTGTTTGCAAAGCTCATTTCGTCAATCGACGTCGTGCTGATTGCGAAAGGAACTTCCGTAATCTTTCTGTCGTTGAGTTTGAAGAGTATCTTCATATTTTCGGTATCGAGCTCGAGGCGGATTCTGTACCACAAATTCTGGTAGTAGTTTTCATAAACCTTCGTGCCGTTGATATAGAAGTTGCTCTCGTCGTTGGTGAATTCCGCAACGACTTCGCCTCTGCTCTTCAGGCAGTAGGATATAACTTCGCCCTTGGGAAGTATGAATTCCGTCTTGCCGACAACCGTGCCGCTCTGAGGATCAAACGTCTTGGATACGGACGATCTGCCGCCGAATGTCATCTTTTCGCCGCCGATGGTAACTTCTCCCGTGGATTCCCATCCCATCGGAAGCTTGCCGCTCTGCCACGTTGCAAATCTGAACTGCTCGTCTAACGCGTAGTTGCCGGTCATATATGCCCAGTTTACGCCAACGGTGCCGGTTCCTTCTTCGTCAACGCCGACTTTGAGCTGTTTAATATTGAATTTGCCGTCCTTGCCGTTGAGAAGATCCGCTTCGCCGAGGTACTGTTCGCACAGATACGTCTTTGCCGTTCCGTTGTCAAGGTCAAGGATTATTTCAAATATTATGCCGCTCTTAACCGCGCTCTTGTTGCAAAGCGGTTTGTCGCCGAAGTCGGTGAGTATGCTGTAATATCCGTTAATAACCTTTATTCTGTAGGTATAATCGCCGTCTTCGTTCAAGAATGCGAGATACAGGCCGTCCTGGCTTGAGCCGTTCACTCTGATTTTGAGATTGAGAACGCCTTTATCGGTCTTGTTGAGGTATCTTATGTAAGCAACTCCCGCTTCCTTGTCGATATCGGAAACGTTGCCGTAACGTCCCATAAGGCTCGTTCTCGGCGTGCCGCCTCTGTTATCGAGCGCCCAGCCGGAGCTGATGCCCTCTTTCGTGCCCTGCATGCCGCTGTTGATAACCGCGGTGTAAGCGTCGTCATCGGACACCTTCTTGAGAGTCTTTGCAATTCTGCTTTCCTTCAAAGCCGCGCGGTTGATAATTGCAGCCGCTTCGGCTCTCGTGATTTTGCTTTCCGGGAAGAAGTTGCCGTAATCGTCGTTTCCTACGACAACGCCCGCGTTATAAAGCAGCAGAAGCGCGTCTTTTGCAAAATAGGAATCCGGAACGTCGGGAACCTTCGCAACGTCGTTGATCTTGTTGTAGTAGTCTGCCGGAAGAGCCGATGCAAACACTTTTGCAACTTCCGCTCTCTTTGCGGCTCTGTCAAGACTGTCGAATTCGCCGTCCGACGCGATTCCGTTTGCGAGCGCATATGCGTAATACGGGGTGTACCACTGGTCGCCGAACGACGTGTCAATGGTATTTCCGTTGTATATAGCGTGCGCTCTCGACGCTATAGTCAAAATTTCAGCTACCGTTACGTTTCCTTCCGGATTGAACGTGCTGGCGCTGTCGCCCTGCATGAGCCCGAGCTCATACGTCGATGCGACTTCCGACGCATACCATTCGCCTGCGGGTACGTCGGTGAATTGTCCGGCGGTATATGCGTTTGCCTTTACGAATTCCGCTCCGAAAACGGAAACCGTAAGGAGTATGAGCAGTATCGCCGCAGAAATAATCTTTCTTCTCATGTTCTTTCCCTTTCTGTTATATTAATTAAGTAATTAATTTTACACAAAGTTATTCTATCACTTTTTTTCCGTCAAGTCAATTAAATATTGCAATGTTTTGATATTTCGTCAATTTACACACATTCAAAAAATGTTTTTTGTGCATAAAAACGACTGAAAATCATATTTCCCATATATCGTTTTTGGTAATTCCGAGTTTTTTCGCCGCAAGCAGCAGTTTTTGGTGCGAGCCGACGAACATGCTCACCCTGTGGGAGTCGGAGCCGAAGTGGAATTTGCATCCGCACGCCTTGGCGGCGGAAAGGATGCGCATATACGACGGCGAAAGCCCGTCCCCGTCGAGTTTGGTGTTCTTTCTGTAAAGGCAGGCGTGCAATTCTATGCTTATGCCGTTTTTTGCGGCGAGCGAAAAGCAGTCAGCAAGAGCGGAATCGCTTATTCCGTCGACGATTTCCTGCTCGTTTTTGCTTATAAGCGGGTAAAGCGGGTGCGCCATTCCCACGGGAATGGGGTATTTCACGTAACACGCGCGTTTGAACTGCTCGACAAGCAGGTCCTGCACGACCTTTACGTTGTCGATATCGAAAAATCTTCTGTAATAGTAGTCGTAATTGCCTATATGGCTCGGAGACATCAGCGCGTAGTCGAACATTTTCGCCTCGTCGTAGGAAAGACTCGGCTCTTTGTTGTAAAACATCTCGACTTCGCATCCGAGCAGCACCCTTACGTTTGAGTTCATCTTTTTTATCATGTCCAGCTCGTCTTTTAAGTCGGCGGCGCGGTAGGCGCCGGACTTGTAAAATTTTCCCTCGAGCTCCGACTCGCCGTAATAGAGGTGGTTGGAAATTCCAAGCGTTGTTACCTTTTCGCTCTCGCAGTACGGCACGTAGGTGTAGGCGTAAACGTCTCTGTCGCCGCAGTAGGAAAGCCGGGTGTGGTTGTGCAGGTCTTTGCACTCTGTGATAACGTCTTCTTCTCTCATTTTTCTACCTTTTTTCCGTTTTTTTATTTTTTTGCGTAAAATTTCACGCTTTGCGGATATTATACCACATTTTTACCGCAATTTCAACCGAAAATGAGGTTGTTCCGCGAATTTTTTCGGATTTTTCGGAAGAAGAAAAAAATCCACGCAAAAGCGCGGATTTTTTAGAAAAAGAGGGTATTTTTGAAAGTATTTTTTATTTTAAAAATCATAGTTTAAAAAACATAAAATTTTTAAACTTTACTCATCTTCATCATCATGTCTTGCTGATCCAACAAGCAAAATTATCCCTGCAATAATAGCAATACCGGCAGCAATTGCAAGAAAAATCATAAATAATTCATGTCCCGTATATGGCGGCTGGTATGTATAGTATTGGCCAAATAACGACTTAGGTGTTTGATCCGAATTAATTGTTGTAATGCTAAATATTTCCAAAAGAATTCCGCCAATTAAACATATCCACCCGGATATAAATTTGTTGTTCATGTTATTTCCTCCAAATAATATTTTTAAACGCTAATTACTTTATTTTATCATTTTTTCCTTTTAAGAATTCAATGATGAGAAGAGCTATCCCTGCTAAAATAGCAAAAACGGAAAAAACAGTAAGAGAAATCATAAAAATTTCATGGAATGTAGACGGCGGATCATATGAATAGTATCGGTCAAATATGGTTTTAGGCGTTTGATCGGAAAGAATTATATAATTACATATAATCTCCAAAACAATTCCGCTAATTAAGCAAATCAAACCGGACATAAATCTTTTCATGTTAATACCTCCAAATATTATTTTTTATTATTATACACTAATAGTTTCAAATTGTCAACCCTAAAAGTTAATAATTTTTACCCTAATAGTTTATTTGATTTTTCAGCGCATAAATATAAACTAAAATTGGGAGGATAAAAAAATGAATAATATTGAAATTGGACAAAGAATCAAAAATCAACGTAAACTTTTAGGGTTGACAAGAGAGGAACTTGCCGAAAGAATCGACGTATCTCCTAAATTTTGTTACGACATAGAATTGGGCGCAAAAGGAATGAGTGTAGATACCCTTTGTAAGTTGTCAAACGAGCTCATGCTCAGTACGGATTATATTCTGTTCGGGAAACCCGTCGGAGATATATCGGATAATGAAATAACCTCTTTAATCAGTCTTTGCGACAAAGATAAAATTCAATATTTAAAAAACATAATAAGAAGCTTTATAAAAGCTTGTAATAATCA
>JAGADB010000176.1 GCA_017613815.1 Clostridia bacterium
AAAACCGGGTCTTACTCCTCCGCCGGATCTGGCGTTCTGACCTTTATGGCCGCGTCCGCCCGTCTTTCCGTTTCCGGAACCGGGTCCGCGTCCTCTTCTCCAAGCGCCCTTCGTTGAGCCGGCAGCGGGTGAAAGTTCATGTAATTTCACTTTTAACCCTCCTTTACTGCTACCAGGTAGTCGATAAGCTTTATCTTTCCCTGAGTGGCTTCGTTGTTTTCCTGTACTGTTACATCGCCTATTTTACGTAAGCCCAAAGAGTGCGCGGTGGCGATGTGATTCTTTTTGCATCCTATAAGGCTTTTCTTAAGTGTAATCGTTACCTTTGCCATCACTGCTTCCTCCTTATTTGCTTACTATTTCTTCGGCCGTCTTTCCTCTCGTCTTTGCAACTTCTTCCGCCGTTCTGAGGTTTTTAAGACCTTCAAACGTTGCCTTTACAACGTTTATCTTGTTGTTGGATCGAAGGCTCTTGGCTCTTATGTCCTTTATGCCCGCCATCTCAACAACCGAACGTACCGTTCCGCCCGCAATTATACCGGTTCCTTCGGAAGCCGGCTTTAAAAGCACTCTTGCTGCTCCGAATTCTCCGATTATGTCGTGAGGAATACTCGTGTTTTTGAGCGATACCGTGATCATGCTCTTTTTAGCGTCTTCAAGCGCTTTTCTTATAGCTTCCGGTACTTCGGCAGATTTTCCGATTCCGTAGCCAATGTGACCGTTGCGGTCTCCAACTACAACAACTGATGCAAAACGCATGATGCGTCCGCCTTTTACTGTCTTGGATACACGTCTTGTTTCTATGACCTGTTCCTCAAGCTCAAGTGTTGCAGGATCTATATTGAATGCCATACTATCCCTCCTATTTTTAGAACTTGAGTCCGGCTTCGCGCGCCGCCTGTGCAAGTTCCTTTACGCGTCCGTGGAAAATGTATCCGCCTCTGTCGAATACGACTTCGTTTATACCGTTTTCAACCGCGCGTTTTGCTACAAGCTCGCCGACCTTTTTTGCCGCGTCCTTATTTCCGCCGTATATGCCGAAATCCTTTTCGGTGCTCGACGCACTTACGAGCGTCTTTCCGCACGTATCATCTATCACCTGCGCGTATATGTTTGCAAGCGAGCGATATACGCAAAGACGGGGGCGGGAAGCAGTACCGCTTACCTTGGCACGTACTCTTGCGTGTCTTTTCTTACGCTGAATATTGCTGTCTTTTCTCGATACCATTTTACTGCACTCCCTTCCTCTTACTTGCCGGCCTTGCCGGATTTACGTCTGATTCTCTCGTCGGAATACTTGATTCCCTTGCCGAGATACGGTTCCGGCGGACGTTTCTTTCTGATTTCGGCCGTTACCTGGCCTACCTTCTGTTTATCCGCTCCGGATACTATTATGGTGTTGGGGTCCGGCACGTCAAACGTGATTCCGTCGCTCTCTTCGATATTTACGGGATGCGAATAACCTATCGTGAGCACGAGCTGTTTGCCCTGTTTTGCCGCACGGTAGCCTACGCCGTTTATCTCGAGCTTCTTGCTGAATCCGTTCGTTACGCCTTCTACCATATTTGAAATCAATGAACGTGTAAGTCCATGAAGTGCCTTTTGCTGTTTTTCATCACCGGGACGTTCTACCGTCAGTTCACCGTCTTCAACCTTAAGCTTCATCTCAGGGTTGATTTTCTGTGAAAGCGTGCCCTTCGGGCCCTTTACGGTAATGCAGTTCTCTGCATCAATTTTAACGTCAACACCGGCAGGAATTTTAACAGGCATTCTACCTATTCTTGACATGATGTTTCTCCTTCCGAAAATTAAGTTTCTTTTTTCTGTATGTGTTTTCCACCTTACAGAATCAACGTTAATGTTGCATTAAATTGAAGCAATTACCAAACATATGCGAGCACTTCGCCGCCGACGTTGTTCGCCTTGGCTTTTTTGTCCGTCATTATGCCTTTGGAGGTTGAAATGATCGCGATTCCGAGACCTTTCATTACCTTCGGCATATCTTCACAGCTCGTATATATTCTGAGACCGGGTTTGGATACTCTGCGAAGTCCCTGAATTACCTTCGTCTTATTTGCTCCGTATTTGAGTGTTACACGGATTACGCCCTGTTTTCCGTCTTCTATTATCTGATAACCGTTTATATATCCTTCTTCCTGAAGTATTTCGGCGATTGCTTTCTTTACTCCCGATGCAGGAATGTCAACTGTTTCGTGTTTCGACGAATTTGCGTTACGTATACGTGTGAGCATATCTGCAATTACGTCTGTAATCTGCATAAATTGTGACCTCCTTACTTATTCTGATAAGTTTTTACCAGCTTGCTTTCTTTACGCCGGGGATTTCTCCCTTATATGCAAGCTCTCTGAAACAGATACGGCATATTCCGTATTTGCGAAGATAAGCGTGGGGACGGCCGCAAATCTTACATCTGTTATATTCACGAGTAGAGAACTTCTGCGCTCTCTGCTGCTTTAATATCATAGCTTTCTTTGCCATTTTGTTTACCTACCCCTCTTACTGCTTTGCAAACGGCGCGCCCATGAGAGACAGAAGCTCTCTTGCGTGTTCGTCGTTTGTCGCTGTTGTTACGAATACTATGTCCATACCTCTGATTTTTTCTATCTTATCATACTCGATTTCAGGGAATATGAGCTGTTCCTTGATTCCTACGGAATAATTTCCTCTGCCGTCAAACGCGTTGGGGTTTATTCCCTTGAAGTCTCTTACTCTCGGGAGTGCGAGATTGAAGAATCTGTCCATAAATTCATACATTCTCTCGCCTCTGAGCGTAACCTTCGCGCCTATCTTCATTCCCTGACGGATTTTGAAGTTCGCCACCGATTTTCTCGCGTAGGTCGGCACTGCTTTCTGTCCCGTTATCGTTCCGAGGTCTGCAATTATGTTGTCGATAACCTTCGCGTTGTCTTTTGCGTCTCCCGCGCCGATATTTATGATGATTTTATCCACTTTCGGTATCTGCATGGGGCTTTTGTATTCGAATTTCTTCATAAGAGCGGGAGCTACTTCGTTTATATAGTAATCTCTGAGTCTTGACATTATCTTTTCCTCCCGTCATTAAAGAATTTCGCCGCATTTGGCGCAAACTCTTACCTTTTTGCCGTCTTCAAGCACTTTATGGGCAATTCTCGTGCCCTTTCCGCACTTTGCGCAGAATATGTTGGCTTTCGATGCGTAAAACGCGCCTTCAACCTTCAGTATTCCGCCTTCTTCGCCCTGTTTTTTCGGGCGCACGTGCTTGCTTACAATGTTTACACCCTCGACAATGATTTTGCCTTCTTTGGGAGAAACTTCAAGCACTTTGCCTTTTTTGCCCTTTTCGTCGCCGGAATTTACGATTACCACGTCATCCTTGCGAAGAGCGAGCTTTTTTCTTTCTGCCATCTTCTTATCCTCCCATTAAAGTACTTCCGGTGCGAGCGAAAGTATCTTCAAATACTCTTTCTCACGAAGTTCTCTTGCTACCGGGCCGAATATACGCGTACCCTTGGGGTTCTTATCCGGATTTATTATTACTGCCGCATTCTCGTCGAATCTTATATAGCTTCCGTCTGCTCTGCGAAGGCTTTTAACCGTTCTTACCACAACTGCCTTTACCACGTCGCCTTTTTTAACGACTCCGCCCGGCGTTGCTTTCTTTACGGAACATACTACTACGTCTCCGATACGGGCATATCTTCTGCCTGTACCTCCGAGAACACGGATGCACATAAGTTCTTTGGCGCCGGTGTTATCGGCTACCTTCATGAACGACTGCTGTTGAATCATTTTTATGTTGCCTCCTTGAATGTGTCCTTTTTGTCTTCATCGAACACAGAATCTTTTTATTTTGCCTTTTCGATTATTCTTACAAGACGCCAGTTCTTATCCTTGGACAGCGGTCTTGTTTCCATTATTTCCACTTTGTCGCCTACGCCGCACTCGTTGTTTTCATCGTGAGCCTTGAATTTTACGGTTCTCTTGATGACTTTTTTGTAAAGCGGGTGTTTTACGCTGTCGAGTATGGATACGACTATCGTCTTATCCATTTTGTCGCTGGAAACGATTCCTACTCTCGTTTTTCTGAGATTTCTTTCCATATCTTGTTACTCCTTTCCCGCTTACGCATTTTTCTCTGTCATCACCGTCATTATCTTGGCGATGTTCTTTTTGGTTTCGACGATTTTCTGAGGATTGTCAAGCTGATGTATTGCGTGCTGAAAACGCAAATTGAAAAGTTCTTCTTTTTGTTCCTTCAGAAGTTCGGTAAGCTGCTCGGAGGTTTTTTCTCTGATTTCGGTAATTTTCATTTACTTATGCCTCCATTTCTTCTTTTTTCACAAACTTGCATTTGATGGGAAGTTTGTGAGAAGCAAGACGCATTGCTTCGCGAGCCTGGTCTTCGGGCACTCCGTCCATTTCAAAGAGAATTCTTCCCGGTTTTACAACCGCTACCCAGTATTCGGGCGAACCTTTACCGGATCCCATACGGGTTTCGGCGGGTTTTTCCGTTACCGGCTTGTCGGGGAATATCTTTATCCATACCTGGCCGCCACGTCTGATGTATCTCGTCATAGCGATACGGGCTGCTTCTATCTGGTTGCTTGTTATCCAAGCGGGTTCGATTGCCACGAGTCCGTAGTTTCCGTTGGAAAGCGTGTTGCCTCTTGTGGCTATACCTTTCATACGGCCTCTCTGTACTCTTCTGTATTTTACTCTTTTAGGCATTAACATGGTTATCTTGCTCCTCCTTCTGCCTTAGAAGGCGCATTGTTATTATGTCTTCTTGCTGTCTTTGCGGCGTTTGCGAGCACTTCTCCCTTATAGATCCATACCTTTACGCCGATTTTTCCGTAGGTCGTATCAGCTTCCCAGAATCCGTAGTCGATGTCGGCACGGATTGTCTGAAGCGGAATGGTACCTTCGTGGTAATGTTCCGTTCTTGCGATTTCGGCGCCGTTAAGACGTCCCGAAAGCTTTATTTTGATACCCTTTGCGCCGAGTTTCATCGTTCTGCCTATCGCCTGTTTCATTGCGCGGCGGAATGCGATTCTTCTTTCGAGCTGAGCTGCAACCGACTCCGCAACGAGCTGTGCGTTGAGGTCGGGCTGCTTGATTTCAACCACGTTTACGAGAGCGGGCGTTCCTATGAATGCCTCTATATCTCCCTTAAGTTTATCTATTTCCGCACCCTGCTTTCCGATTATCATACCGGGTTTTGCGCAGTGTACGAACACCTTTACTCTTTTGCCGTCGCGTTCGATTTCTATCTTCGGAACGCCGGCGCCCTGAAGTTTTTTCTTCAGCCATGTTCTGAGTTTATAGTCAGCAACGAGAGTATCGCCGAATACTTCGTCTTTTGCAAACCATCTTGAATCCCAGTCTTTAATTACGCCTACACGTAAGCCGTGAGGATTAACTTTCTGACCCATACTTCGTAATTTGCCTCCTTTTAATATTTTTGACGTTTTACGTCTTTAATATATTTACGGTATTATTTCTCTTTTACCGCAAGTGTAATGTGAGAACTTCTCTTCAAAATTCTGTATGCTCTGCCCTTGTCGCGCGCCATGATTCTCTTGGCGGTTCTTCCGGGTGTTACGAAGCACTGTGAAACATAAAGCTTGGACACGTCCATGCCGTGATTGTTTTCTGCGTTCGCAACAGCCGATTTAAGCAGTTTTGCAACCGGTTCGCTTGCCGACTTTCTCGTGTTTGCAAGTATTCCGGCCGCGGTAGCAACGTCCTTGTTTCTTATGAGATCAAGAACGATCGAAACTTTTCTGGGAGATATTCTCAAATCGTATAAATACGCTGTTGTTTCCATTATGAGTTTTGCCTCCTTTTTCGTTTTTCCCGTATTTGAACGGAAAAACTGTTTCTATGCAAATTTAATTAGCTGTTTGTCGTCTTTGATCCCGAGTGTCCTCTGAACGTTCTCGTGGGAGCAAATTCGCCTAACTTATGTCCTACCATATCTTCCGTAACGTATACAGGCACATGCTTTCTTCCGTCGTGAACGGCTATTGTATGTCCCACGAATTCGGGAAATATCGTAGAAGCTCTTGACCATGTCTTAAGAACTCTTTTTTCGCCCTTTTCGTTCATTTCGCTTATTCTCGCGAAAAGCTTCGCTTCGACGAAAGGTCCTTTTTTAACGCTTCTGCTCAATTTTATGCCTCCTTTACGGCTTATTTATCGTTTCTTCTCTTTACGATGAATTTGTTTGTGCGGGCTTTCTTATCGCGCGTCTTATATCCCATTGTGGGTTTGCCCCAAGGCGTTACGGGTGTCGGACGTCCGATAGGCGATTTGCCTTCGCCGCCGCCGTGCGGGTGGTCGCACGGGTTCATTACCGAACCTCTTACCGTCGGTCTTATGCCGAGATGTCTTGTCTTGCCGGCTTTTCCGAGGTTGATGTTTTCGTGCTCGAGATTTCCTACCTGACCGATCGTCGCCTTGCAGTCAAGTCTTATCATTCTCACTTCACCCGAGGGAAGTCTTATCTGCGATATGCCGTTTTCCTTTGCCATAAGCTGTGCCGCCGCTCCGGCGCTGCGAACGAGCTGTCCGCCCTTGCCGGGATACAGTTCTATGTTATGGATAAGCGTACCTACCGGTATTTCGCTTATGGGAAGCACGTTGCCCGGCTTGATGTCGGCTTTTGCGCTGTTGATTACAACGTCTCCGACGTTAAGTCCGACAGGCGCTATGCTGTAGGTCTTTTCGCCCGTCTCGTACTGCATGAGTGCGATGTAGGCCGTTCTGTTGGGGTCGTATTCTATTGAAAGTACTTTTGCGGGGACGTCCTGAATATTTTTTCTGAAGTCCATTACTCTGTACTTTATTCTGTTTCCGCCGCCGTGATGACGAACGGTAATCTTACCTGTATTATTACGTCCGGCATGCTTTTTCAGCACCTTAACCAGACTTTTTTCGGGTTTCGACTTCGTTATTTCGTCAAAGCCGGGAACCGTCATCTGTCTTCTTGCCGGAGTAGTAGGTTTAAACGTTTTTACTGCCATAATTACTCCATTTCCCGGAATCCGTTTCGGATTGCCGTGTATATTGTGTATTAAATTACATCATACTGTCGAAGAACTCTATAGTCTTTGAATCGGGTTTAAGCGTTACTATCGCTTTTTTCCATTCGGAAGTCCTGCCGAGGTGGTAACCGACTCTCTTTTCCTTGCTCTTTACGCTTATCGTATTTACCTTGTCGACCTTTACCTTGAAGATTTCCTCAACCGCCTTTTTGATTTCTATCTTATTGGCGTCCGAAGCAACTTCGAAAGTATACTTCTTGTCTGCGAGTCTTGACATACTTGCTTCTGTGATAATCGGACGGATTATTACGTCATGTGCGGTTTTCATTATGCGTATACCTCCTCGATTACTGATACGGCGTCCTTAGCTACAACGAACATATCGCAGTTGAGTATGTCGTAAACGTTAAGTGTGCCGGGAGTTGCGGTCTTTACGCCGGGTATGTTGGACGCGGATTCCGCAACGAATTTATCTGATTCTGCAGTAACTATGAGCGCCTTTTTCTCTGCGCCTATGCCTTTAAGCATATTTACGATGGTCTTTGTCTTGAATTCGTCCATTTTAAGATCTTCGATAACGGCCATTTCGTTATCCGCCACCTTTGAGCTGAGCGCCGACTTCATGGCTATTCTCTTTACCTTCTTATTTATGGACACTCTCCACGAACGGGGCTTGGGGCCGAACGCGATTCCGCCGTGCGTCCACTGAGGCGAACGTGTGGAACCCTGTCTTGCTCTGCCGGTGCCCTTCTGTCTCCACGGCTTTATTCCGCCGCCGGAAACTTCCGCGCGTGTTTTGGTACTCTGCGTACCCTGTCTTTGATTCAACAGATATGCTCTGACAACGCTGTGGAGGACGGGTTCATTTACTTCGCATCCGAATACTTCGGCTTTAAGTTCAATTTCGCCCTTCTTGTTGCCTGCCATATCGAATAATGCAACGTTTGGCATTTGTCTTCCTCCTTCGCTTATTTAACGGTTGAGCGAATGAACACTATACCGCCTTTTGCGCCGGGAACTGCTCCCTTTACTGCGATAAGGTTCTTCTCAACGTCGATTTTTACTACGTTCAGGTTGAGCATTGTTACCTGCTCGTTACCGTACTGTCCCGCCATCTTCTTGTTCTTGTATATTCTGGAAGGCGAGGAGTTTGCTCCCATAGAGCCTGCCTGACGGTGTACCGGACCGGTACCGTGCGTCATTCTGAGTCTGTGGCTGCCCCAGCGCTTGATTACGCCGGAATATCCGCGGCCTTTTGTGAGACCCGTTACGTCTACGTTTTCACCCGCTTCGAACACGTCCGCTTTTATCTCGTCGCCTACGTTCATATTTTCGGCGTCGTCGAGCTTGAACTCTTTGAGATACTTTTTAAGCGTGAGGTTTGCTTTTGCAAACTGTCCCTTTGCGGGTTTGGTGAGCTTTCTTTCGGCTACGTCGGAAAATCCGAGCTTTACTGCCGAGTATCCGTCGTTTTCAACGGTTTTCTTCTGTACTACGATGCAAGGACCGGCTTCAATGACTGTTACGGGGATTATGTTTCCGTTTTCGTCGAAAACCTGCGTCATGCCGAGTTTCTTTCCTATTATACCTTTTTTCATTTCTTTTCCTCCTTAGGTTATTGGTTGGCCGCGTTGGTTTACCGCTCGTGCGGCGCGGGCAACATGACCTGTTACGGTCTCATATCAATTCACAAGGTATCGGTGAATTATAATACGATTTCTGATTCTACTCCCGTCGGGAGCTCAAGGTCAACGAGCGCTTCTATTGCCTTCTGTGAGGGCTTCAGAATGTCGATGAGTCTTTTATGTGTGCGGAACTCGAACTGTTCGCGGCTGTCCTTATATTTATGAACCGCGCGAAGTATGGTTACGATTTCCTTTTCGGTCGGAAGCGGTATCGGTCCGGAAACCTTTGCGCCGTTGCGCTTTGCCGCTTCAACGATCTTTTCGGCCGCCTGATCTATGAGAGTGTGATCATACGCCTTAAGTCTTATTCTGATTTTTTCCTTTGCTGCCATTTTTTTGCCTCCTTTAAAATTTTTGCCTTCTCAATACCATGCCACTCCGCATAATATATATGAAGAAAACTTTAATGCGGCACAGTGAATTTTTTGAACACGCGTCCGGGTGTTTCATCGTGTTCCCGAATTAAAAACCCGATTTTTCCCGTTTTGCAGGGAACTTCGGGCAGCCATCAATCCTTTTACGGAAAAATTCGCAAGAAATCCTTCCGGCACATATTGCGAGGCCTTCCGGCAGGTCTGCCGGCGGTTCCACGACCGATGTAAAGAAGTGATACCAATACGGTTTTATTCGCTGTCGCCCGTTTATCGGACATACTCCACGGAAATTCCCGGTATAATACCGCAACCTCCCGCTTCATCGCACATCAAGCTTGACTATTCTACCATTATAATTACTATTTTGCAATAGTTTATGCCAAATTTATTTGTAAATTATTTGTGAACACGGCAAATTTTGGATTTTTATTCGTTTGAATTGACAAAAACGGCGGTTTTTGATATAATAGAGACAAATTTCAGGTATTTTTCGGAGGGTTATTATGCGCAAGTACACTTTGATTAAAATTTTATCCTACATTCCGTTCCTATTTTTAATAAGTCTGTTCGTTGAAGGCAAGGACAATCCTTCCGTGCGCTTCCACTGCGGCCAGGGCATGCTCGTAACGCTTTTGCAGATAATTCCGATGATTATCGGCTGGCTGCCGCTCGTAGGATGGATAATCTGCCTTGTTTTCGGGCTTGCGGAGCTCATTTATATGATAATAGGAATAATAAACGTCGCAAACGACAGGGACGAGGAGCTTCCGTTCATCGGAAAATACGCTTTCTACAAATAACCGGAATAAAACAAAAAACGCGGAACTTTGTTCCGCGTTTTTTATTTTTTACGCTGTTTTTGCCTGATTATTGCTCTTTTTTCTTTCTGCGCAGGGTTATTGCAAGTGCAAGTGCAAGCATAACTCCGACGCCCAT
>JAGADB010000177.1 GCA_017613815.1 Clostridia bacterium
ACGCCTATCACGAGCCCGTTCAGCCGTACCGGGTGAAGCGTCATCGTGGCGGAAGGAACGATAAACGACCTGTCCGCGCTCACGGCGAGCGGCACGCCTATCGAATGTCCTCCGCCGAGAACGAGGGAGACCGTCGGCTTTGACATTCCCGAAATGAGCTCGGCTATCGCGAGCCCCGCCTCGACGTCGCCGCCGACTGTGTTTAAAAGCAGAAGAAGCCCGTCTATTTCGGGCGACTCCTCCACGCCGACGAGCTGCGGAATCATATGCTCGTATTTTGTCGTTTTGGTCTGCGACGGAAGCAGATAATGCCCCTCAATCTGTCCCGCGATTATCATTGAATGGATTGTTATATCGTCTTTTTTCGTGATTATCCCGCCGGTTTCGGCAATAGACGAAAAATCGACCTCAGAATCGCTTTTTTCGCCTTTGCTTCCGCCGTCTTTTTCGGGATTTTCCCCGCTTGCAAAGCGCAAATTATCAATCATAAAAAGCCCCTTTTTTTACAGAAAAATGTGATGGTTTTACGTATAATATTCTGCGATAAAAAACGGTTTTTATACGGCAAAAGGCGTTTGTATATTTTAATGAAAACAAGTTGTGCAAGATGTATAATTTAAACGATAAAATTCTACGTTTTTCGTCAAAATATTATATTGCTATTTTATAAAATATTTGATATAATAATTATGGCACTTGAACGTGGAAAAAATTTATTTCTTCTGTAAAAAAGTGCCTGTTTTTATTTTATTATTACTTTTAGGAGGAAGAACATGAAAAAGGTTTTATCAATCATTCTGGTACTTGCGCTCATACTTGCGACACTTGCTGTTTTTACGGGCTGTGAAGACAAGAAAACCGGAAACGAGGACATAGCTCCCGTAGACGGCGGAGAAACAAACGGCGGCGAAGAAACAAACGGCGGTGAAGAAGGCGGCGAAGAAACAGGCGGCGACGAAGACGTTTTCAAAATCGGATTTATTTTCCTTCACGATGAAAACTCCACTTACGACAAGAACTTTATGGATGCCGCAACGGCAGCAAAAGAAGCTCTCGGTCTTTCCGACGACCAGGTAATATTCAAGGCAAACGTTCCCGAAACGGCAGAATGCTACGAAGCGGCTGCAGACCTTGTTGACGCGGGCTGCGACATCGTGTTCGCAGACAGCTTCGGCCATGAAGACTTTATGATTCAGGCGGCTGAAGAATTCCCGGACGTTGTATTTGCACACGCAACCGGAACAAAGGCACATACCGAAGATCTCCCCAACTTCTTCAATGCATTTGCTTCAATATATGAAGGCAGATTCCTTGCAGGCGTTGTTGCAGGTCTTAAACTCAACGAAATGATAGAAGAAGGCAAAATCACCGCAGATGAAGCAAAGATCGGCTACGTAGGCGCTTATCCTTATGCAGAAGTTAAATCGGGATACACGTCGTTCTTCCTCGGCGCTCGTTACGTATGTCCGTCGGCTACGATGGAAGTTAAGTTCACAAACTCGTGGTTCGATATCGCGGCTGAAAAAGAAACGGCAAACGCTCTTATCGCAGACGGCTGCGTACTTATGAGCCAGCACGCCGACTCCGAAGGCGCTCCGAAGGCATGCGAAGAAGCAGGCGTTCCGAACGTTTCCTACAACCTCGACACACGCGAATGGGGTCCCAATACATACCTCGTATCCTCGAAGATCAATTGGACACCCTACTTTGAACACCTCGTTAACTGCGTAAAAGAAGGCAAGCCGATCGAACAGGATTACTGCTACGGCCTCGCCGAAGGTTCCGTTGAACTCCTCGGCCTCAACGACGCTGTTGTAGCCGCAGGCACCGCGGAAAAAGTTGAAGAAGTAAAGGCACAGTTCCTCGCGGGAACGCTTCACGTATTCGATACCGATACCTTCACGGTAAACGGCGAAAAACTTGAAAGCTACCTTGCAGACGTTGATTCCGACGAAGCGTTCACACCCGACACGGAAGTTGTTTCCGACGGTTACTTCCACGAATCCGAATTCCGCAGCGCTCCTTACTTCGACGTAGACATTGACGGAATAACAATTAAATAAACGAATTTGAAATATGACCTCATGCGGGGCGAAAACCCCGCTTGAGGCATTTTCGTTTTGAAGAAGGAAGACGGCGCGCCGCGCTTCTTCTTGAAAACGAAAGCAAGAAAGATTGGGGGATAAGCATTGAGCTGCGCAATCGAACTAAGAAACATCACAAAGACGTTCGGAAGCATTGTTGCCAACAAAAACGTTCATTTAAGCGTAAATAAGGGCGAAATACTGTCGATACTCGGCGAAAACGGCAGCGGAAAGACGACTCTTATGAATATGATTTCCGGAATATACTACCCCGACGAGGGCGAGATATTCATTGACGGAAAAGAAGTCGTAATAAGGTCTCCCAAAGACGCCTATGACCATAAAATCGGAATGATTCACCAGCATTTCAAGCTCGTCGACGTGTTTACCGCGACCGAAAACATAGTGCTCGGACTCGAAGACGAAAAGAAATACGATATAAAGGCCGCAAGGGAAAAAGTAAGGCAGATAGGAAATAAATACGGCTTTGCGGTCGACCCCGACAAAAAAATATACGAGATGTCCGTCTCCGAAAAGCAGACGGTCGAAATAATCAGAGTTCTTTACAGAGGCGCGGATATTCTCATTCTCGACGAGCCGACGGCGGTGCTGACTCCTCAGGAAACGGAAAAACTGTTTGAAATTCTGCGCAATATG
>JAGADB010000178.1 GCA_017613815.1 Clostridia bacterium
ACCGACCACCAGAAAGGCACCGTGCTTGCGGGCGCGGTAAACTGCGACGTTATCGCCGTCGTTTCGTATAACGACAGCGGCGTTGTGCGCGTGAAATCGCAGGATTACGATTTTGCCGAAATCAATCTTGACAACCTTGAAATCACTCCGTCAGACGACGGCACGCAGGCGCTCGTGCGCGGAATTGCCGCCGCTTTTGCAAAAAAAGGCGTTTTTATATCGGGCTTTGACATGTATTCGTCGTCCGACGTCATCCGCGGCGGCGGGCTTTCGTCTTCCGCGGCGTTCGAGACGCTTCTTTGCACAATAATCGACGAAAAATACAACGGCGGAAAAAGCACGCCTTTTGAAATTGCGAAAATCGGGCATTTTGCGGAAAACGTTTATTTCGGCAAAAGCTGCGGGCTTCTCGACCAGACGGTCTGCGCGTTCGGCTCGCTCGTTTCGATAGATTTTGCAGACAGCGAAAACCCGGTTATCGAAAAAATAGATTTTGACATGGAAAAATGCGGTTATTCCTTATGCATAACCGACACCAAGAGCAGCCACGAAAATCTGACGGGCGATTACGACGCCATAAGAGACGAAATGAGAAGTATTGCCGAGTTTTTCGGAAAAGAGGTCTTGAACGAGGTTGACGAAGCCGGATTTTACGCAAAAATTCCAGAATTAAAGAAAACCTGCTCCGACCGCGCCATACTTCGCGCAATTCACTTTTTTGACGAGACAAAGCGCGCAAAATACGAGTCGGAAGCCCTCAAAGCCGGCGACGTCAAGCGGTTTCTTACGCTTGTAAACGAGTCGGGAGAGTCTTCGGGCGCGCTGCTTCAAAATCTTTACTCGGCCAAAACGCCGACGAACCAGGCAATTCCGCTTGCGCTTGCGCTAAGCAAAAAGGTGCTCTCGGGAAGCGGCGCGGTGCGCGTTCACGGAGGCGGATTTGCCGGAACGATTCTGGCGTTCGTGCCTTTTGACAAGGTCGAAAAGTACGCACGCACTATGGAAAGCGTATTCGGCGAAAATTCGTGTTACAGAATGAAGATAAGGCAGTACGGCGGAATTGCGGTTATCCGCTGATTATTTGAACAAGGAGAAAATTCCATGAAAGAATTTGAAAAATTTGAAAGAATAGGTACGGAAAAGCACAGAAGCTACTACGTTCCGTTTGACGAAAAAGACGAGGTAAAGACTGTTTACGGCATAGTGGACAGGCTTTCGAGTTCGCGCTTTTTGTCTCTTGACGGAACGTGGGGCATAAAGGGTCTTTCGCACGTCGAGGATTTCAGACTCGACGAGGAGACGGAAAAAACGGTTCCCGTGCCGTCATGCGTGCAGATGCACGGCTACGACCGCATCCAGTACCTAAACGACAGATATCCTTTTCCCGTTATGCTCCCGAAATTGCCGTACGAAAACCCCTGCTGGCACTACAGGCGTGAATTCGACCTCGACAAAAAGGCGGGGGAGAAGTATTATCTCAACTTTGAAGGCGTTGACAGCGCGTTTTATCTTTACGTAAACGGCAAATTCAAGGGATATTCGCAGATTTCGCACGCAACGAGCGAATTTGACGTAACGGAGCTTTTACGCGGCGGCAAAAACGTCATAGACGTGCTCGTTTTGAAGTGGTGCATCTCAACCTATCTCGAATGCCAGGACAAATTCCGTTTTTCCGGCATTTTCAGGAGCGTTTATCTGCTTACGCGCCCCGAAAACCACATTACCGACTACAAAATTGAAACAAAGCTCACTTCAGGCGGAGCGGAGCTCGCGTTTTTCAACGAAAGTCCCGTCGAAGTTGATTTGACGCTTGAAAACGGCGGAAAAACCACCGTTCCCGCGCATGAATGCGGTAAAATATTCGTAGAAAACGCAAAGCCGTGGACGGCGGAAGAGCCCACGCTTTACACCCTCGAAATCAGGGCGTGCGGCGAGAAAATCATCGAAAAAGTCGGCTTCCGCGAGATTTCGACAGACAAAAGCGTTTTCAGAATAAACGGAGAAGCGGTAAAATTAAAAGGCGTGAACAGGCACGAGTTCAGCTGTGAGACGGCGGCGGCAATAAGCCTTGACGATATTGTAAAAGACATAAATCTTATGAAGGAACTCAACGTAAACGCCGTGAGGACCTCGCATTATCCCAACAGACCGGAGTTTTATCTGCTTTGCGACGCGCTCGGACTATACGTTATGGACGAGGCGGACCTCGAAATGCACGGCGCGTGCAGCCGCGACGGAAGATACGATATAGGCATGTGGCAGGAGTACGCCGAAAACGGGTTCTTTGCTCCCGGTATTACCGACAGGCACGTGTCGCTTGTCGAGAGGGACAAGAACCGCGCCTGCGTTATAATGTGGTCGCTCGGCAACGAAAGCTCGTTCGGAAAAGCGTTCTTTGAGGGCGCAAAATACGTGCGGGAACGCGACGGGACGAGACCTGTTCACTACGAGGGCTTACAGAACGCCGACCCGAAATATTACTACACAGACCTTGTCGACGTCGTGAGCACGATGTACTCGTCGCCGATGACGATACAGGGGAAGGTTATAGACAACCCGAAAGAAACGCGGCCTTTCGTGTTCTGCGAATACACGCACGCCATGGGCAACAGCTGCGGCGACATCGCGGAATACTGGGATATGATATACAAAAACGAGCAGATGATGGGTGCGTTCGTCTGGGAATGGGCTGACCACGCCATAAAGACGGACAAGGGCTTCCTCTACGGCGGAGATTTCGGCGAAGAGGAGCACGACGGCAATTTCTGCGCGGACGGACTTCTTTCACCCGACAGAAAATTCAAGTCGGGAGCACTTGAAATGAAGGCGGTTTACGGCGGAAAGACGAAGTCGGAAGTAAAGGACGTCGAAATACCCGAACATAAGGGAAAAGCGCGCTCTCTTACGATGGAATGCGACGGGCACACCGGCGAGATAACGTCTTTGAAAGTTGACGGAAAGGAAATTCTTAAGGACCGTGTGCGCCTTAACATTATGAGATATATCGACAACGACAGGCACGTAGTCCGCCACTGGATAGACCGCTGTCATATCGACCGCTGCAAGCCGCAGATTTTCACGTGCGAAAAGAGAGATAATTACTTCAGATTTGAAGGCGCTCTTGCGGCAAACTGCCTCATGCCCGCCTTGTATTTTGAACTTGTTTACGAAATAAAGGATAATTCGCTTTACGCGACGGTAAAATACAAGCTCGCCGATTACGTAGAGAGCCTGCCGAGAGTCGGACTTGAATTTGCAGTTGACAAGGAGTTCGAAAACTTCTCGTACGTGGGATTCGGACCCGTCGAAAGCTATTCCGACAAGCACGTTGCGTGCGAATACGGCTATTACGAGAGCAGTGCGAAGGAAAACTACGATATGAATTACGTCCGTCCTCAGGAATCGGGAAGCCACTTTGCAAGTAAGTTCCTCAAAGTCGGAAATCTGTTTTCCGTTACCGCCGAAAAGCCGTTTTCGTTCTCGGTAAATCCGTTTACGACAAAACAGCTTATCGATACGAAGCATTCGTTTGAACTTGAAGAAAACGACTTCGTCAACGTCTGCGTCGACCTTGCGATGCGCGGAATAGGCTCGCATTCCTGCGGTCCCGAACTGCCGAAACAGTACGAAATTCCGAGAAGCGCGGAAAACACGTTCAAATTCACGTTCTGAAAAATGAAATAAAAAACTCCCGAAAGCATTGCTTGCGGGAGTTTTTCATTATCATAATTATTCGTAGTCGTCAATAACGTTTCTTATCGCTCTCTTTGAAAGGTCGGCTCTGCCGTTGTTGTAGGAGCCGCTTTCATCGAAAACAACTTCCTGCGCGTAAGCGGTGATGACAAGGGGCAACGAGCGCCGTTATTATTGAAATTGTCAGAATTATTTTTAATTTTGACATGGTTTGCATACCTCAAAAAATGTTAAAAATTGCAACAGGCACATTGAATGCCATAATATGTTATCATTATACAGACCGCCTTTTTTGTCAATAGTTTGAGCCTTTTTAACAGTTGTTGACTTTATATGAAAATAATAGTATAATCAAGGTGAAATATAGCATATTTGTTGCAAAAAATAATGAAAGTGAGGAATATGTATGAGAAAAATCAGTTTTTTACTTGCCTGCCTCCTTGTTTTCGGGGTTTTTTCTTCGAGTTTGGCAATTTATGCGGATTCCGACGCGGAAACTGACGGAATGGCTTATTACGCCGAGTTAAATTCCGAAAACTGCGTAATTGACGAAAACGGAACGCTCGTTTCGTATTCCGGAGAGTACGCCTACGTCATGATTATTCCGGGAAGTATTGAAGATAAGCAGATAAAGAAGATAAACGACGGACTTTTCGCCGGAACGCCCGTATCGAGCGTATATATCGGCGAGGGCGTTGAAGAAATAGGAAAAAGCGCGTTTGAAGGCAGCGAGCTTGAATATATAGACGTTCCTTCAACCGTGAAAAAGGTAGGCGAAAACGCCTTCAAGGGTTGTGAATATCTCTATTCGCTCTCATTTTCAAGCGACGTTGAGCTCGGAAAAGACGCGCTTGCGGAAAATGATTTTCTCTATATTTCGGCGCTTTGCAGCATGGATACCGACGCGTTTTACGACAGTATTTACGCCGCAAAAGGCGACTACGATTTCTGGATTGACGTAATGCACACCAACCTTGTTGAGAGCATGTTTGAAAAAGACGTTTACGGAAACAGCCTCACATACTGCGAGGACTGCGGCAAGGAATACCGCGGCTGCGACGACATAGAACTCCCGTTTGAAGACGTGCCGAAGGGCGCGTGGTACTATCCTTACGTCGTTACGGCTTACGAATTTGACATAATGAACGGTAAGAGCGACACGATATTCGACCCGAAGGGCAATATAACCGTAGCGGAGCTCGTAAAAATCGCCGCATGCGTACATCTCTACCAGCGGGGCGATGAAGGATACGAATTCACAAGCGACCCGGAAACGTGGTATCAGCCGTATCTCAACTACTGCTACGACAAGGGGCTCATAGAAAAGAACGTCGTTTTCAACTGGGAAAAGGACGCGACGAGAGCCGAGATGGCGTACTTATTCTCGAGAGCCGACGACGGCTATTACGTACCCAACGACGACGTACCGCTGTCGGATATTCCCGACGTTAACGAAAACATGGCGTTTGCGCTCAATATCCTTGCCCTATACAGAAGGGGCATTGCGGTCGGAAGCAACGAATACTACGCGTTTTACCCCGAAGCGAAGCTGAAACGCTCGGAAGCGGCGGCAATAGTTTCGAGAATCCTCTGCTACGATATGAGAACCACTCTTCCGAAAGGATAATTTGAATAAAATAAAAAACACCGCCTTAAAGTGAACTTTAAGGCGGTTATTATTTTGATAAGTTTCTTATTTCAAAAACGAATTCACAACGTTCAGGTAATCGTCCATATGAACGGTATGAACGGTGTGTTCGCTGTCGCTTGTCTCGACAAGCGTGCAGTTATCGCCGATATACGACACCGCGCGCTCGGCCTGCTCACGTTTTGACGCGCACATATAAATTCCGTTTTCGGAAACGCTTTCCTTTGCGTGAATAAACACGCACGGAACTTCGATATCCGAAAGTATCTGCTTGTGGGTGTGTCCGTTATTCCAGGTTAAGTTATAAAAATGCTCGCCGTACGCAAAGTCGTATTCCATTGCGAATTGGAATATACTCCACGTCGAATA
>JAGADB010000179.1 GCA_017613815.1 Clostridia bacterium
CCAGCAGACCGTCGCCGCGAGAACGAACAGCGAGCCGTATGAAAAGCGGAAGCTGTCCGTGCCTTCAAACGAAAGCAAAACGCTTGAAAGCGTAATCAGAAAAATTGCAAGCCATAGCCGCGTCGAGACGGCTTCCTTAAATATGAAAAGCGCGATAACGGTGGTCGCCGCGATTTCAAAATTGCCGAGTAGTGACGCGTTTGCCGACGAGCCGTAACTTATGCCGAGCATGAGAAAAATCGGCGCTGCTATGTCGAGAATAATCATTCCGATGACGTACGGCAGGTCTTTTTTCGATAATTTTTCCGATTTTTCGCTGTCTTTTTTATTGAATAACGATAAAATTCCTATTCCCAGCCCTGCCCCGAGATATAACAGCGCCGCCATGGAGGTGGGCCCTCTATTCCGCAGCAGAATTTTGGATACGGGACTGTTGACGGCATAAAACACAGCCGCCAGAAACGCAAATATTATCGCTTTCGTCTTTTTACGTTCCATAATGTTCCTTTTATTTGTATAATTCCTTGCGCCGAAGCGAAGTGTACGGCTTTTCTTTTCTTGCGTCGGATGCGGTTTTTAGGTCGATTTCGGCAAACAGCAGTTCCTCTGTGCTTCCCGCAAAAGATATTTCATTTCCGAAACAGTCGCTCACGAGCGATTCTCCCGAAAAGACCATGTTTCCTTCTTTTCCCACTCGGTTGCACATGGCGATATGCACGCTGTTCTGAAACGCCTGAACCCTTATTTCCCAGCGGAATAATTCGCACGGCTCGCTTATTACGTTCGCCGTCGGAATAAGTATCAGCTCCGCACCGCAGAGGGCCTGCGTGCGTATGCTTTCGGGGTAGTGGCGGTCAAAGCATACGACGATGCCGATTTTACCGAATTTAGTGTCGAAAACCGAAAAACCCTCCTCAGACGGAGTGTAATAGCTTTGCTCGTAAAAGTTTTCGCATTGCGCGACGTGCACCATTTTCTGCTTTCCGACGATTTTTCCGTTTTCGTCAATAAGTAAACTCATATCGTACCGCCTGCCGTTTTCCTCGATATAAAAATTCGGGGAGGCGAAAATTCCGTTTTCGCGGCAGCATTCGCAAACGCCGAGAACGTACGGACTGTCGGGCGTGAGCAGATAGTTTCTCGCGTCAAAATTTTCATACTGCGGGAAAAAGGGGGAGAGCTGAATTTCGGGAAACATAATGAGGTCTGCCTTTTGCATCGCGGCTTCTTTTATTGCCTTTAAGGTTTTGCGGTAGTTTATTTCGATATCCTGCTCCATTTTCATCTGACAGAGCGCAATTTTCATTTTTTACACCGCCTTTTTTATCGGTTTGCGGCCTTTTTGCCGCCCAAAAGTTCGCTTACGACCGCGGCGCCGATGATAAGCACCGCGCCTATCCAGCCGAAAATATCCATATATTCGCGAAGGAATATTACCGAGCACAGTACCGACACGACCGGCTCGAGATAGCCGAGAATTGCCACCGTCTGAACGGGAAGCGTGCCCATTCCGCTGAAATAAAGACAGTACGCAAAGCCGGTGTGAAAGATACCGAGCATAAGCACGATAAGCAGCGATTTTACGTCCCATTCAAGCGAAAAACCGTGATTTTTAATGAGAAAATACGGCAAAATCGTAACCGACGAAAGCGCAAGCTGAAACCACGCCTTGTCGTATGCACAAATGTCTTTTATTTTGCGGTTGCAAATGACGATTATCACAAAGCAGACAGCCGCCGCAAGTCCCAATAATACGCCCGGAATACTGCCTGTGCCGTTTTTCCGTACGCCCGACACGAGTATAATTCCGACAAAAGCCGCAAGTGCGCACGGAAGCTTCCGTAATTCAAGCTTTTCGCGTAAAACGACGGGTGCGATAATGATAACAATCATCGGCGCCGTGTAGTTGCATAAACTTGCAACGGCAACCGTCGTTTCCATATACGCCGCAAAGAGAAATACCCAGTTGAGCCCGAGACAAATACCCGAAACGATAAGCCATTTTAAGTTTTTGCGTATTGAAGAAAAGTCAATTTTCTGATTTCTGGACCTTTGATAAAGTATTATAAAGATTGCGCCGACAGTACCTCTGCACATGGCGACAAACTCGCTCGGCAGACTGACGGAACGTATAAAAAGCCCTATCGTGCCGTAGATTATGACGGCGGTTACGTACTTTAAGCGCTCTTTTGCAAGATTCATTTGAATATTATACCGCCTTTGTGAGAATCATTTCCATTTCGTGCCAGCTTTCGCCGCCCCACGTTGAAGAAGAGAGCCCCAGGTCGCGAAAACCGAATTTTTCGTACATTCCCACCTTGCCTTCGTTGCAGGTGAGAACGAGCTTTTCTCTTGCGCGTATTTGTTCTCTTACGAAATAGTGGTGCATAAGCTCCCTTGCAAGCCCTTTTCCACGGTATTCCGGAAGCACGTCGAGCCCCAAAAGCATGACGTTTTTGCCGTCGGGGTCGTGAAGGGAAGCGTCGGTGAAGAATTCATCGCGGAATTTTTCCTCGTTTGTCGCAATTCCGTTAAGAAAGCCCGCAATTCTGCCCTGCTCCGAGTCAAGCGCAATAAGAAATAAATCCGACGCGGCGGCAATGCGCGCACTCATGTGCTCTTTCGAGCACGCCTCGTTCGGCGGAAAGCATATTTTTTCGATTTCAAAAGCCTCGTTCGCTTCATCCTGCTTTACAGCACGGAATTCAAACTGTCTGTAATCCATATTTACCTCGCTTTTAAGGTTTTCTGCACACAAAGACGTGCGCAAATTCGGTGTCAAATCTTTTTGTTACCGCCATATCGGTTTTTTCTATTAATAAAAGGGTTTTTTCGGGCGAATCGGGGTAAATTTTAAGTTTTCGGGAGCCCGTATCAATGAAATCATCCCTGTTTTTGTCGATTGAAAGACAAAAAACCCCGTTTTTTTCAAGTAACCCGCTTATTTTTGAGATAAATCCTTCTTTGTCTCGAAAATGCATCATGACAAGCGACGAATAAATAACGTCAAAGCGCCTTTCAAACGGATAATCCGTAAAATCGGCGCAAATTATTGAAACGTTTCCTAAATCCTTGAGATTTTCCCGCGCCCTCTCCGCCGTTTTCGGGGAAATGTCAATTCCGACGAATTCAAGACAGCGCGGCGCAGCTTTTTTCGCAAGTCTGCCGGTGCCGACGCCGACTTCAAGCACGCTTTTGGTTTTGTCGAGTTCCAGAAAGCGTATAAAGTCCTCTCCGTCCCACTTGTCCATATATTCGCGCAATTCTTTCCCGTCGTAAAACGGGTCGTTGCCTTCTTCTATAAGTTTGTCGTAATGCTCCGAAACGTTCATTTTTTCTTACTTATCAATACGTATTTTTCCTTCATCGATATCTTTGAAACCTCGTATCCGTACCCCGAAAGCTCCTTTTTGCAGTTAAGAAAGGAGTGGTCTACGTCGAAACCGAGGACGTTTTTGATTTCTTCAAACGGCAATTTGAAATTATCCCCGTTTTTTTCCTTGATATAATCCCATAAAGGCTCGTATTTGCTCATAAAATTCCTCTTTACGTCAAAAAACTCCGTTTTAACGCCATTCTTTTTTGAGCACGGCGTACTGATAGGTGTTTTCGTAGTGCGGTTCGCCGTTTGAATCGTTTACGAAAGAAATGAATTCCAAAAATAAACCCTCGCACCTCATTCCGAGCTTCTCGCAAAGGCGGCGGCTTGCCGTGTTGTAGTCCTCCGTGTAAGCGTATATGCGCCGCGCGCCCTTTTGCTTGAAAAGGTAGTCAAAAAAAGCATGCGCGGCCTCGAATGCATAACCTTTGCCGGTATAGTTCTGATTAAGCATCCAGCACGGGCTGAAGGTGTCGCGCGGCATTTGTCCGTCCGCATGCGGCTCTCCGGCTTCGGGATATGCGAAGATTTCTCCGATGACCTTTCCGCTTTCCTTGAGGACTATCGCGAAATAGTATTCGGTATCTTCGGCGCGCTTTTCCGCTTCTTCTTCCGCTTCTCTGAGAGAATTCAACTTCATTGAAGCAAAGCAGTTTACCGTCGGCGCTTTTAAGTATTCGTAAACGTCCCCCGCGTCGCTTTTTAAAAACGGGCGCAGAATCAGCCTTTCGGTTTCTACCGTCATTTTAAACCTCTTTTTTTGCTTTCGTGTAAATCCACTCGTTGTAATATCCCAAACCTTCTTTGCAGGCGTCGTATCCCAGCCAGCCGATAAGGATGTTGTTCACGAAATGATAGGGAAGCAGAGCAAACGTAAGTTTAACCCTCAAATCCTTTTTCATTATGTGGTCCGCCTTGTGCTCCAGCTGTTTTAAGTCGGGCAGCGTTTCTTTATGTAAATCGGTCGTCTTGACTTCGGTAAGGCCCGCTTCCTTTAAGTATGAGCTCCACGCTTCAGCCGACTCAATAAGCGCGCTTGCGCCGCATTTCGATATCAGTTTCATCGCCGTCTGCTCATACGGCGCGTAGCTTTCAAGCGGATGAACGAGGGCGTAGTCGTGAACTGTAAAAATCCCGTTTTCCTTTAAAATCCGCGCGACCTCGCGGAAGACCTTCGTCTTGTCGGAGCAGTAAACAATCGTTTCTATTCCGAAAACGACGTCGACGGAGTTTGATTCTATAAAAGAAAGGTCGCTGTAATCGTGCTTATAAAACTTTACGTTTTTCGGGTCGGATTTCTTTAATTTCGGCGGATTCAGGTCCACACCGATAAACGACGCGTCGGGATGCTTTTTCGCAAGGTAGAAGCTGTTCGAGCCCTGGCCGGGACCGAGCTCCACGACCGTCGCACCCTTTCCTATATACGAGGATATCACGTTCGGCTGATAGAGAATGTCCTCGCTGCTTATTTTGTCGCCCTTCGTAACGCGGAAATGCATAAATCCCATGTCGGAATGAAACATCTTGTAAGCAAGGTGGTTGACGCGGAAATATTTGCGGATGTCCTTTGCGGAATTCGCTTCCCTGTCGATTATTTTTGAAATATCAAGTAATGACTCTATTCTTTTTACTTTCTTTTCCAAAACGGATTCGGTGTTCATTGTTCGTTCTCCTCTTTAAGAAATGAGTATTTGAAGAAATCAGCAGTTAAGCGCTTTTACCATTACTCTGCCGTTCAATACCTCGTAGCCGAACCGGGTGTAGAAATTTTGCGCGTCCCTCGTAATAAGGATTCCGCGAAGCCCCGCATAAACAGGCAGAGACTCAATGTACGATATGAGCGCATTTCCGAGCCCCATGCCGCGATAACCCTCTTTTACGACGACGTCGCAAAGGTAATATGTGGTCGCGTAGTCGCTTATAACCCTTGCAAAACCGACAAGCTTCTTTTCGTTTTCGATATATACGCCGTAGCACGACGAATTGCGCATGGATTTTTCTATCTGCCCGTCGGTCCTTGAGCCTGCCCAATATGTAGATTTCAGAAGTTTAATCACTTCTTCCGGGTTAATTTTGTCCGCCCCGTCGATAATGCGGTAATCCATATTTTTTCCTCCGGAATATAAGGTAAATATTGTTTTCAGGACTTGAAAAAGCTTTTCATGCGCTCCTTGAAATCGGGCGCGGTGTCGTATGCGGCGTGCCCGTAGCCGTGATAGACGTGAAGCGTAAAATCGGATTTGTTTTCAAAGCACTTTTCAAAAAGCGAAGCCGTATCGTTCCCGAGAACCCCGTCGTCGTCGGAACATACCGCAAATACGGGGCAGGAAATGCTGCAAGCTTCATCCGTAACGTCGAAATCTCTTATCCCCTCCGCCAGAATGATAAAACGGCGGAGCTCCTCGTCGGTTACGGTCTTTGCGGCGCCTACAAGAACGGTTTTCAGCTGCTCGAACACGCTTTGCGGATAGACGTCTTTTCCCGAGGACAGATATAAGTCCTCGACGTTTCCTTTTTTAGCAAGTTCAATCCACTTTCCGACTTTTTCAAACCGCGCGCCCCTCATACTTGGGGATGATGAGCAGATAACCAGCTTTTTTACAAGCTCCGGATGCTTTATCGCAATTACCGCCGCTATCATGCCGCCCTGAGACGCGCCGAAAAGGCAGATTTTATCAAGATTAAGCGCTTTCAGCGCCTTTGCCGTGTCGTCCGCAATGTCGTATACCGTGTAGACCGAGGGCAGCTCTTTTCTGCGGTCAAACACGTAAACCGTGAAGTCGTCGGTAAATAAGCGGTACGGCTTTGCAACGCCGGAAGCGTAATTCATCACGCTCTGTATGCTGAGACCCGGGAGTATGACAAGAACGTCTTTCCCGTGCCCGAACGAAAAATAGTCCATTGAAAAGCCGTCCGTTTTTACCGTTTTTATCTGAACGTTTTCAACCATTGAATTTGCTCCGTTTTATTCCGCCTTGTGGGAAGCAAGGTAAGCGGCGACTCTCTTTTCGGTGTTCTGCCGGATATTGAAGTACCAGAGTCCGTAATCGCCCTCGTGATAGCTTTCGGGACCGAATCCTGCGTCGGCGGTCAGCGGCGCAAGCGCGTCGGTGTGCGTTACTACGACTCCGCGTTCTACGTCGACCTTTGCGTCAGCCGCTTCCGGTACGGTGTAAACTTCCTCGGTTTCCTCGTTATAGAATATTGCGCCGAGGTTGAGCTCCTTGCCCGCGTAGGTGCCGTCGCGCTTCCAGTTGAGCGGATTTATGGAAATCGCGCCCTTTTCGACAACGAAGTGGTATGCGTTCTTGTTGCCCTCGCCCTCGGTGTTCCACGAAATTATAACGCCCGTGTCATCCTCGCCTTCGGCAAATTTCAGGTGCGGATTTGCGTCAAGGAACTGCTTTGTAACCGAGTAGCCGAGAACGTATGCCGCGATCATGCGCTCATAATAGTCGGGATGCGCCTTCATATATTCGGAGAGCACGTACAGCATGAGCGTTGAGCCCTGCGAGTGCGACGCCAGAATGAAGGGACGTCCCCCGTTGTAATTTTCAAAATAATAGTCGAGCGCCTCAAATATCGACTGCTTCGGCGCTCCTGAAAGGACGTCAGCCAATTCGGAAGCGGAAACCTGATATACGGTTGCCATATTCATCTGACGGTAATATGGAGCAAATACGTTGGTTGCGGACTCGTGAGCCGTCGCCTGAAGCTGGAAGATTCCCCACGCGTTTTCCCTCATGGGAGCGTAGTCGAGGTCGCATACTCTCGGCGCGCCCGTCGAAAAGTCCATAAAAGCGGTAGGATAGATGTAGAACGTGTCCGCTTCCTTCGTGATTTCGGGTATCGAAATCCAGTTGTCGGGATTTGCGTAAGCGGATTCCTTGCGCTTTATTTTGGCGTTTTCGTTGTATGATTTCCATTCCGTAACGCCGTAAAGGCGCACGAAGGTTGTGAGAGACTGCTCTCTCGTGTATAAGCCCTTAGGGTCGAAAAGCGTTTCGGAAACGCCGTTCATTATTCCGTATTTCACGCAGAATCCGACTCCCGCGTTTGCCCAGTCGGAGATGTCCGCGCCGTCTTC
>JAGADB010000180.1 GCA_017613815.1 Clostridia bacterium
GTCGTTTTTGCAAACGCTCACGGCTTTCTGCATTATTATCTCGCCGCCGTCGGGAATTTCGTTCACGAAGTGCGTCGTCGCGCCCGTAACCTTTACTCCCTTTTTAAGCGCCTCTTCGTGCACCTTTAAGCCGTAGTACCCTTTTCCGCAGAACGACGGAATGAGAGCCGGATGCACGTTTATTATTCTGCGCTCGAATTTTTTGGTGAAGTTTTCGCTAAGTATCGACATAAAGCCCGCGAGAACGATAAGTTCTATGCCGTTTTCTTTGAGTACCCTTATCATTTCCTTTTCGGCTTTTTCCCTGCTTCCGCACGCGTCTTTTGTGATGATTTCCGTCTTTATTTTCGCTTTTTTCGCCCGCGAAAGCGCATAAGCGTCCGGATTATTTGAAATGACAAGCGCTATTTTCGCGCTTTTTATTATTCCGCTTTTTTCGGCGTCTATGAGCGCCTGGAGGTTTGTGCCGCCGCCCGAAACCAGCACCGCGGTTTTGATTTTACTTCTTTTCATCCTTTTTTCCCACTTTTCCTATAAGCGGCAAAAGCATTCCGCCGAAGGTGTTTCCGACTACAACCGCCGCCATAAAATAAAGTACCTTTAAATCAAATATTCCCGACGCGCCGAAATAGAACATATCCGCTATCGAGTGTTCAAAGCCCGCAAGGATAAACACCGGCACGCAGAAGAGTATTCCGACCACGGTATTCTTTTCCTTATAGATGCTCACCGCAAGATACATAAGTATTCCGCAGAAGAACGCGCGGATGAGCGTGCTTACGATATTTTGCGTAAGCTTTGCCGTGCAAAGCGTGTTTGCGGCGTCTCCCATCGACGGAATCGCAAACCGAAGGAGCATTCCCAGAAGAAACGTTGCAAGAAGGTTGCCGAAAAGGCAGATTACGAGGTTTTTTATATTTTTTGCGGTATGGTCCTCGACAAAATAACCTATTCTGCCGGTAAAGAGCGCGTAACCCTTATAGCATATACAAAGCAGCGCCACCGAAAAGAACACGGCTCCCGGATATCTGCTGTCGCACGCAAGAAACACCGCGCCGCCGATTGTTATAAGCACTCCCGCGCTTATGCTTTCAAAAAAAGTTTTCATTATACTATTGAAATCCTTTCGTCAGATTTTATTATTTTTCCTATCGTATAAGCGTCCGTTCCGGCATTTTTAAGTATTTCAAGCGCCGTCTTTTCGTCCTCCGGCGAAACGACGACACTCATTCCTACACCCATATTGAAGGTATTGAACATATCCCTTTCCGAGACGTTTCCGCGCTTTGCGATGAGGTCGAAAATCGGAAGCACCTTGATTTTTTCCTTTTCGATTTTCGCGCACAGCCCTTCGGGAATGCTTCTCGGGATGTTTTCGTAAAAGCCGCCGCCGGTTATATGCGAAATTCCCTTTACTTTAACCTTCTCAATCAGCGAAAGCACGGGTTTTACGTATATTTTCGTAGGCGTAAGCAGCGTTTCGCCGAGCGTTTTTCCGCAGAGTTCGCCGTATTTTGCGTTAAGATCCGCGTTTTCAACGTCGAAAATCTTTCTGACGAGCGAAAAGCCGTTTGAATGCACTCCGCTTGACGGAAGCGCGATCAAAACGTCGCCCTCTCTCATCTCTTTATTGTCTATTATCCGTTTTTTATCTACTATTCCCACGCAGAAACCCGCAAGGTCGTACTCGTTTTCGGGGTAAAAGCCGGGCATTTCGGCGGTTTCGCCGCCTATGAGCGCGGACCCTGCCTGAACGCAGCCCTCGCACACGCCGCTTACTATCTTTTCTATCTTTTCGGGAAAATTCTTGCCGCACGCGATATAGTCGAGGAAGAACAGCGGTTTTGCGCCGCAGCAAATCACGTCGTTTACGCACATGGCGACGCAGTCTATTCCGACGGTGTCGTGCTTATCGGCAAGAAACGCGATTTTGAGCTTGGTTCCGACGCCGTCGGTGCCGCTTACAAGCACCGGCTCTTCAATTCCCGAAAGGTCGGGCGAAAAAAGTCCGCCGAAGCCGCCCACGTCGGAGCAGACGCCGTCTGTCAGCGTTCTTGCGATATGCTTTTTCATAAGCTCCACCGCTTTATATCCCGCGGTGATATCCACTCCCGCCGACGCGTAAATATCGGATTTTGAATTTTCGATCATCTTAATCTTCCTTTCCGGTCCAGCAATAAGTGCAGATTTTCGATTTATCGAGTCCTATCGCTTCTATAAGTCCGTCAAGAGTCTGGTATTCGAGCGACGCGAGGTGGAGTCCTTCGCATATCGCTTTTCTTAATTTCTTTCCCCTCTCTGTCGACGGGTCGCTGTATTCGTCAAGGTATTCGAGTCCCTTTTCGCCCTCAAGCTTTAATATCGTGTCCCTCGTTATGAGTTCGTTATCGCCCGTGGCCCTCGAAAAGTTCAAAAACTTACATCCGTACATTATGGGCGGGCAGGCGGAGCGCATATGCACTTTTTTTGCACCGCTTTCGTAAAGAAATTCGACCGTTTCCCGAAGCTGCGTGCCCCTTACTATCGAGTCGTCGACGAACAGCAGTTCCTTATCCTTTATGAGCTCGTCGACGGGAATCTGCTTCATCTTCGCAATTCTGTTGCGCTCCTTCTGGTTTGCCGGCATAAAGCTTCTCGGCCAGGTGGGAGTATATTTTATGAACGGTCTTGCAAACGGAAGGTGGCTTTCGTTTGCATATCCTATCGCGTGCGGCGTTCCGGAATCGGGCACGCCCGCGATATAGTCGGCTTTGGGAAGGCTGCCGCTTTTTTTGTCGTTTCTCGCCATAATGTGTCCGTTGCGGTATCTCATCATCTCGACGTTTATTCCCTCGTAGGTCGAGGTCGGAAATCCGTAATACGACCACAAAAACGAGCACACCCTCATTTTTTTCATTCCCTTTGCGAGCACTTTGAAGTTTTCCGCGTCCAATTCGACTATCTCGCCGGGTTTAAGTTCGTACGCGTTTTTATATCCGAGCTTCTGGTACGCAAAGTGCTCGAACGACACGCACATTCCCTTTTTGCTCTTGCCTATATGCACGGGAAGTCTGCCGTAAAGGTCTCTTGCCGCGATTACCGTATTGTTTTCGGTGAGTATAAGAATAAGCGCCGTGCCCTTTATCATTTTCTGCGCGTATCTTAGTCCTTCGGCGAACGTCCTTTTGCGGTTTATAAGCGCCGCAACGAGTTCGGTGGAGTTTACCTCTCCTCCCGTCATCGCGGTAAAGTGCGCTGATTTTTCGTTTATATAGCCGTCTGTGAGTTCTTTTGCGTTATTTATCACGCCCACCGTGCAGATTGCGTATCTGCCGAGCTTTGAGCGTATGAGCAGCGGCTGCGGGTCGCTGTCGTTTATACATCCTATCGCGGACGTTCCCGTCATCTGCTCCAAAATTCCCTCGAATTTCGTTCGGAACGGGGAATTTCCTATACTGTGTATCTGCCTCTGCAGTCCAAGATTTTCATCAAACGCCGCCATGCCGCCGCTTTTGGTTCCGAGATGCGAATGGTAGTCGGTTCCGAAAAACACGTCGGACACGACGTCGGTTTTGCCTACAACTCCAAAAAATCCACCCATTTTTATTCTCCCTTATTTTTCCGCAAAGAAAAGTTTTGAAAGCGTCATGGGGTCTATGTATTTGCCGTCTTTATATACGCGCATGTTTCCGGACGCTATTTCGTCTATGAGCATTACTTCACCGCTTGCGTCGTATCCGAACTCAAACTTGATATCGTAAAGGTCGAGTCCTTTTTCTTTAAGGTCGTCGGCAACAATTTTGGTTATCTTTTTGGTCATTTCCTTTATGTCGTCGTACTGTTTTTCGCTCATTACGCCGAGAAGCACGAGTCCGTCCTTTGTTACGAGCGGGTCGCCCTTTTCGTCGTTCTTGAAGGTCATTTCAACGTAAGCGTCGAGATCCTGTCCTTCGGTTACGTAATCGCTGTACCGTCTGTAAAAGCTTCCTACGGCTTTATAGCGGCAGATTACTTCAAGTCCCTTGCCGAAAACCTTTGCGGGAAGAACTTCCATGGTCGTATCCGAAAGATTTGCGCTTACAAAATGCGTCTTAATACCCGAAGCGTTTATTTTTTCAAAGAAATATACCGACATTCTGAGGTTTACGTCGCCGACGCCTTCGATGGTAAGGCCTATCGAGTTTTCGCCGGGGTCGAACACTCCGTCCTTGCCCGTGCAGTCGTCCTTGAATTTAAGCAGATAGTTGCCGTTGTCAAGCGCAAATACGTTTTTTGTTTTTCCGGTGTAAACGAGTTTCATAAAAAGTTTCCTCCCCAAAATTATTTATTTAAATTTTTATCTTTTTCAAGCGTTTTTTCTCTGTCGAGAGCGCGTTTTTCCTTTAATTTCTCTTTAAGTTCATCATCCGACAGCGCAAGTATCTCTACTGCAAGCAGAGCCGCGTTTGTGCCGCCGTTTATCGCTACTCCCGCAACGGGAATTCCCGACGGCATCTGAATTACCGACAAAAGTGCGTCGATTCCGTCGAGGGTCGCCGATTTACACGGAATTCCGATAACCGGAAGCGTGGTATTTGCGGCGATTACGCCCGCAAGGTGCGCCGCCATGCCCGCGGCGGCTATTATCACGCCGAAGCCGTTTTGATCGGCGGAAAGTGCAAAATCCGTCTTCTCTTTGGGCGTTCTGTGCGCGGAATAGACGTGCATTTCGTATTCCACTCCGAAATTTGAAAGAGTTTCCGCCGTTTTATCGACTATCGGGCGGTCGCTGTCGCTTCCCATTATTATCGCAACTTTTTTCATATTCTTTTCCCCTTTTCAAAAAATAAAAAAAGCATAACAGAGCCGTAAAACTGCTCTGTTATGCCCAGACGGTCGGCAATAAAGAATCTTCTTCGTCTTTGCTCCCCAGCAGTGCTCTGCATTTCTCCGTCAGTAACAAAGACCTTAATTTATTTTAGCATTATTCGGTAAAAATGTCAATAAATTTACGCCTGTTTTTACATTTTTTCCTATTTGTTTATATATCGTTTTATTTTTCGCTTTTATTTGCATATTTCTCACAAAAAACAAGCCCGAGCTGAGCTCGGGCTTGTTTAAGCGGGTTATTATTTGTCGTCGTTTGCTTCAACGTCGAGGAATTCGAACGGTTCGTCGTTGTTAACGATGATGATTACGTTATCAACTACGGGATATTCGTCCTTCGACTTCTTTTCGTGAGTTACGAATACCTTTACGTACTTGTTGTGTTCGAGCGAGTACGGTTCGTCGTCGTTTTCGAGGTACTTATCGTTGAATGCAAGCAGTGCGTCTTCGGGATCCGCAAGTGCTTCAACCGACGAAGCTGCGATGGTAGCGGACGAGATGTCTTCCTTATCGGCAAACGTGAGAACTGCCACGTGTGCGTCGCTTGCTATTTCGAGTACGTCGTATACGTATCCTTCATAGTAGTAGTAAGCCGTATCAGCGTCGTTTACGATTGCGATTTCGAGAAGCGTTTCTTCGGGATCGAGAACTACTTCTTTTACGAACGCCATATTCTTATTCGTTTCGGGCGAGATTACGTTTACGTTGTCAATATCAATCTTCTTGTCGTCGATTTCGCCGGCCGAGCTGAGCTTTACAACTGCTCCGTTGGGAACGGGCTTCGTAAGCGATTTAGCGTCTTTCGTAGTCTTGGTTCCGGGGATGCCTTCAACAACGGTGCCCGTTGCGAGGTCGAATACGTCGTATGCGAATGCGAATTTTTCTTCGCCGAGCATCTTGGGTTCGCTTGCCTTGATTACTACGTACGAGGATGCAACCGCCTTTTCGCTTGTGAATACTACGTGGTCGCCTTCAACTTCAGCATACAGGAATACGAGTTTAGCCTGCGTCTTGCTGTCGCCGATGTTTTCATAAATGTACTCAACGTTGCCGAGTACCGAATCAATCGTGCCCGGGAAGTCTGCGCCGGTGTAGGTCTCGAGTTTCGAGGTCATTTCGCCGTCTGTATCTTCATAGACGCATCTGAACATGAACTGCGTCTTGTCGTCGATTATTACGTCGTTGAACCACTGAGACGTCTGCGACGAGGTACCGTCGGTACCGAACATCGAGTATCTGTCGTCTGCCGCGTCAACCAAAGCGAACTTCTTGCCGGTGCGTTTCTTGAAGATTACCTTCTGGTCGTTGCCCTTTACGCCGAGGTCGTAAGCTGCCTGGTATGTTCTCGTCGTATCAAAGAACGTTTCGGGAAGCAGGTAGCTGATGTGCTTTATCTTTCCGTTCTTTGCATATTCGTGGAGCATGCTCTTCAAGATGTACTTATCGTCGTCGTCGTATTCGTATTTACACGGTTTGCCGTAGTATGCGTAATACGTCTTGCCGTTTTCTTCGGTTACCGTTACGTCGAATCTGTACGTGCCGTTAACCGTCTTGGTCGGTTTCGGATAGCAATCGTCAACGTTTACGGGAACGTAGGTTTCTTCGCCGTCCATGAGAACTTTGAGGTACTGGTCGTATCTGTTGGTTCTGGTGTTGAAGGAAGCTATCGTTTCTTCTTCAACAGGAATGATTACGTCTTCAGCGTCCTTGAACGAGGAGTTGTTTTCTATGATTTCATAGTAAACTGCCTTGCCGCTCAGCGAGTAAACTATAGCAGTCTTATTGAGGTTGCCGTAGTCGAGGATTGCCGTAGCGAGGTTCGTCGAAGAATAGAAGTTCGTGAACGCTCTGTCTATCTGGTGAGCCGAAATCTGCGTCGAGTTGCCTATTCTTACATAGTAGCTCTGCATCTTACCGGAAATATAGGTGATTATGCCCTTATATGCCGCTGCAACCGCCTGAACTTCAATGTAGTTTGCCTGCTGGCTGATATAAGCTGCAACGAAGTCGCCGTCGTTATATGCAACGCCGTATACGTCAGCGCCGTTCGTATAAATTACCGGGAGGCTCTGGAATGCGTCGGGGTTGGCAGGAGTGATAACAACCGGCTTATTTTCTCTGTATTCTGCGAACTTCGAGAAGTTATAATCCTTGCTTGCTACAATCTTACCTACCGTTGCGGGTCTGTACCAAACGTATTCTATTCTGCCGTCGCCGTCGTTATCGTATGCGTCTATCTTGAACATACCGCCGTAATAGATGGCTCTGAATGCGTTGAGGAATGCGCTGTCGCCGTCAGGCGTGCCCGTTTCGTCGTAGCTCTGCCAATGGTCGTCAATTGTAAAGAAGGAATAGAGCTTGCTTGCTTTATCGAGGCAAATCATGCTTATTCTCTTTGCGTTATCAGCGTTTCTCGCTTCATATTCGCTTACGCCGTCAATGTGTTTGGGCGTAAAGTAGGTATACGGAGCGTCGTAGAAGTAGCAAGTCTGTCCGGAAACGGTGAGGGCACCCGTTGCTCTCGGGTATTCGCTGTCGCCGTTATAGTATTTCTTGCTCCATCTGCCGAGTTTTGCGCTGTTGTTGGAGTAGATTATCATCTTGCATTCCGCAAGGAGTATTTCATCTACTTTATTTTCTTTTTCGTTAAATTTGCAGAAAACTTTTACTTCCGACATGATATAGGAGTCGGCGTCGCCGTCGAGTCCGAGTTCGGCAGTCGTCGTATAGAAGCCGGGTATCTTGTCGCCTTCTTTTGCTTCAAGGTACACGGTTCCTTCGCCGTTAGCGTCTTCCGTAGGCTTGTATACCGTACTGTCTTCGCTGTCGTTAAATGCGTAATGAGTCGTTTCTCTTACTACAAAAGTCTGCTCTTCTACTTCATATATCTTTTCGCAGAGAGTCTTGTTCGCTTCTTCCGTCATAAGCGTCCATTTTCCGTTGGAAAGACGGTAAGGAGTCTCTTTGAGTTCCTTTTCGTTCATTTCAGCGTAGAATGCGTTATAAAGGATGATTGCGATGTCGCCTCTCGTAAGCTCGGATTCATAATCTTCAAACAGGCTTTCCGGAAGTCCCTTGTTGAGTTCAACTCCCTTGCTTTCCGCTATCGTTATGTAATCGTAAGGATACGAAAGAACGGCGTCTTTTTCATAGCCGAGGGCTCTTACTACCATCGTGTACGCGTCCTGAAGCATTATAGTGCCTTCGGGGTCGAATTCGGTAGCGGATATACCCTTGATTATTCCCATGGAGTTTGCCCATGAAATCATTCCGAAGAACGTGTCGTCCGTAAGGTCGGTAAACGGTGTGGTGTTCGGGCCGCCCTCCAAGGATGCACCTTTCTTCATGAGTCTGTAAATAAATGCGGCCATCTGCTCACGTGTTACGAAGCCGGATGTGCCGAATGCAGTCTCGGTTACTCCCTTCGTTACGCCGATACCTTCAAGTAAGGTTACCGCGTTCGTCAGGATTTCGTTATTGGGGTCTACGTCAGAAAATTTGGATGCTGCGCTTGCGCTGAACGCGAAAACGGAGCACACAAAAATTACTGCGAGGACCAGAGTAAGAGTACGCTTAAAGTTTCTCATTTGGATTTCCTCCCGCATTATTTTTATATGTCTCTTTTAGTTAGACTTATATACATAATATATTGTATATCACTATTGCGCATTTTGCAAGAGTTTTTTTGCTTTGTAACACAAAAGTAACAATATTTTTTTGTGTTTTTTATTCTTTTTGTTTAATCTCACAAAATCGCGGGCGGTTTTTATACAATTTTTACAAAACTAATTAACCGTTTTTATTTTATTCAACGCAATAAGACAGTTTTCAACCGCTTTCGAAATCGCTCCCGGCCCGATAAACGCAAAAAAAGATCCCGGTCTTTCGACCGGGATCCCGTTTATGGATTAACTAACCGGATTCAATTTTAACCAATCAATTCTGAATTAGTCAACATCGAGTTCCTGAGTTTCGCCGTCCATTACCCAAACTACTGCGAAGAGCAGGTCGCCGTTGAAGCCGTCTTCATCTTTTGCGAAGTGATCGTCGTCCTTTTCCCAATCGATGAGCATCGTAGCTTTAACGTATTTAGCATACTTCGTGGAGTAGGTTGCGCCGTCGTCTTCCGTGTACGACTTGTTGTAGCATCTGATTGCGTCGTTGTCGTCGTCTGCAAGGTCAGCCTTGTTGAGTGCGGACATCGAGCCCCATGTAATAACGTCTTCGATCCACTTCGTGTCGGATCCGAGTCTTACTACAGATGCCTTTTCAGCGTTTACATAGTATACAGTGTTGAGGTCGCCGTACGGGCAGATTTCGAGAGTGTCGTCATCAGGATCGTACGAGAGTACCCAGTACTTCTGCATATCTTTGAAGAGCTGAGATTTAGCGTTTTCATCAACCTTACCGGTCGAGGTTACGGTTACCATATCGCCGTAAGCTTTAACCTTAACGGATGCAGCCTTGGAAGCGGTGGTTGTGCCGTACGTAGTTTCAACTGCGCCGGTGTAGGGGTTGTAAACGGTGTACTTAGCCATGTATTCATCATCGTCTGTCGGAACAACGTCAACGAGTTTAACGATTCTTTCTGCCTTCTTCTTGGAAGCGGAATCTTCAACGTCGAGGTCTTCACCTTCAGCGTAGAGAACTACGAGCTTAAGTGCATTGTTGTGATCAGGATCGTTCTTTACAACGAGCTGAGCATTGTTGAGGCCTGCGAGTTCGCCTGTGAGATCGGAGAGACCGAGTTCTTCGAACTTGATTTCGCCGTTCTTGAGGTTCTTAAGAACAACCTTCGTTGTTTCGTCGAGGTAGAGTTTCTGATCAACGCCGGTGAGAGTGAATCTCTTGCCGAGGTCTTTCGTCAGTTTAGCTTCTACGCCAACTTCGATGATACCGAAGTATGTTTCGTCCTTTTCTGCTGCGAGAACTTTCGCGATGTCTTTTTCAAGACCTACATAGTCAGCAGGAGTCATGTCTTCGTCGTCGTAAGCATTAGCAAGGAGTTTGATCGAGTAGTTGCCGCTGCCGTCTACCGAGTAGGAAGCGATCTTGTTAACGTATGTGTTTTCGTTGGTCTTTATTTCAGGATAGTAACCGTCTGTTACAACCGGTACGTATACGAGTTCGCCTTCAAGCCAAGCGTGAACGTATGTCGTCTTCTTGCCTGTCTTGTTGTTGAAGTTCGAGTCATACCACTTGCCGTCGTTTTCTTCGTCTTCAGTGATTATGATGAGCGTTCCGTCGAAATCGTTAACGGATTCAACACCTGTCGAGAAGAGAACTACGCCGTTGTATACATAGTATTCAGCGTCTTTGGAGTCATAAGCTGCCGGCTTGGTGAGGTTTTCGAAGAGAGCATTGTGGAATTCGGTCTTCGATACGAGGTAGCCTCTTGCTTCGAGAGCTGCCTTGTTGTTGTAGTTGGAAACGAGCTTCCAAACATCGCTTGTCGAAACTTTGTCGCCGTTGCTGAGAACGATCGTCTTGTTCGCGTCAGAGATGTCTTTAACTGCGCCTACAACCGGCTTTACAACTGCTGCAACTTCAATGAGGTTAGCTTTCTTGTTGAAGTAACCGATGATGAAGTCTTCGTCAGCGAATTTTTCGCCTGTTGCAACTGCTTTGTTGGTGTAAACGGTGGGAGCTTCGTCAGCATCGCCGTTCTTTACGCCGTCTTTGTAGAACGTCTTCTTGTTGGTCGTATCTACAACTGCAAAGCTGTAAGGTCTGTAATCAATGTAATCATAGATTCCGTCGCCGTCTACGTCATAGATGTCTGCGCCGTAGAGACCGCCGGTGTAAACCTGAGTCATAGCATTGATGAGAGCCGTGGAGTCTTCTGTGTAGAATTCGTCTTCATTCGTTGCCTTGAAGGGGTTAGCCTGAACAGTGATCTTGTAGCCGCTGTCGGTCTTGTTAGCTTCGTACAGTTCGATGTTGATGAAGTTGATGTTCTTTTCGTTTCTTGCAGCATATTTCTGAGCGTCGGTGTAGCCTGCTGCATAAGTGGGCTGCGTGTATGAATACGGAGCGTTGAAGAAGTAAACTGCCTCGCCGTCCATCAAAGCTTTACCGGAGAGGTGCTTTGCGCCGTTGTATGGTTCGCCGTTGTAATCATAGGTGTAGTAGCTGCCCTTCTTGTTCGAAGAGATGGATTCAAGTTTGATATCCTTAACAGACTTCTTGGTGAGAAGAGGTTCTGCATAGAGGATTTCGTCGATTGCATCGTCCTTGTCGAGCGTTACGTACATCTTGAAGTAGGACATGATGTATTCGTCAGCCGAACCGTCGATTGCAAGGTCTTTAACGTCTGCGTAGAATTCGTTTGTTTTAACTTCTGCAGGGTTTTCGTTGTCGTCGGGTGCTCTGAAGAGGATTGCATCGTATCCGAGGTCGCTTGTGGTTTCGCCGTCTTCAAATGCACAGTTAGGAGTACCGATTGCCTGATATTCAACTTCGAGTACGTCAAAGTACTTTTCGCAGAATGTCGGATATTCGGTTACTGTCTGAAGTACAAATGAATAACCGTCTTCAGCATTACCGAGTCTCTTTTCTTCCTGTTTCGTTTCTGCAACGCCGGTTTCTGCAAAGAATGCGTTGTAGAGAAGGATTGCTACGTTGCCTCTTGTGAGGGCGTCTGTGTAGCTGATGTTGGACGGAAGTCCCTTGTTGAGTTCAACGCCTTTGCTTTCAGCAACTTCTATGTAGCCGAAAGGATAAGGAAGGGATTCTTCTGTTTCATATCCGAGTGCACGAACGATCATCGTGTATGCATCCTGGAGTATGATCGAACCCTTAGGTTCAAACGTGGTTGCTGAGGTTCCTTTGATGATGCCCTGGTTGTTTGCCCAGGAAATCATGAAGAAGAACGTCGGGTCTTCGAGGTCCGTGAAGGTCGAGGTGTTTGCTCCGTTTTCTACGGAATTACCTTTCTTCATGAATCTGTAGATGAATGCAGCCATCTGTTCACGCGTAACAAGTTCATTTGTTCCGAATGTTGTTTCGGATGTACCCTTTGTTACGTTGAGATAGCTGAGAAGGTTTACTGACTTTGCGAGATATTCATCGTTAGGGTCTACGTCAGTAAAGTTTGCAGCGGATGCAGCGATAGCGAATGTGCTAACTACCATCAGCACTGCGAGTGCCAGAGTAAGAAACTTCTTAAAATTTCTCATTTCAAGATCCTCCTGTAAAAAATTTTTGTACTCCAAAACATTTTTAGTTTTGTTTACGCTATAATGATAAATCAACCCCGTTTTTTTTGCAATACGTTTTTTCAAACTGTAACACAACGGTAACATTACTTTTTTCCGTCCGCTTTGCGAATATCCGTACACGCCCTCCCCCGACCGCGTTCCAAGCGCACTCTTGCGCGCTTTTTTAAGCGCAAGCATTGACACGGAAAATCAAATGTGTTAAAATGGGTGCGTAAAAGCTCAAAACCAAAAAGGTTGTGATTTTTTGAAAAAACTCGTCATCCGCAACGACAATATAATATATAAGGAAGTTTTTATCCGCTGCTGCCCGTTCGACGCGCTGGAAATAAAAGACGGCGAGGTTGTCGCAAACGAAAACTGCCGGCTTTGCGGCGCCTGCGCAAGAAAGGCGAAGAACAGCGAATGCGATATTGTCGATGATACCGACTGATTTTTTCGCTTATTAGACTTTTCCCTATTAAAAATTGTTCCGTTAAATAAAAAAATGAAAAATCCGCCGTTTCCGGCGGATTTTTTCTTCCTTATATATAATATACACTATTCCGCGAGCCCCTCTGCCACGCCGAGCACTATAATTCCCGCAAAAACGACGGCTATTGCCGCATAATGTTTGAAGGAAAGCTTTTCCTTCAAGAAAATTCTGCTCCACAGCACCGATACCGCGCAGTATGCCGATATTACGGGCGCCGCGCCGACGGGATTTGCCGCAAGCGCGTATATATAGGCGAGCTGGCCGAGCGTTTCGCATACGGCGCCTATACCTTTGGGGTATTCCCTGTGAAATTCGAACTTTTGCTTCTTAATTATTATAACGTAAACGAAGGCGAAAACCGCCATGAACAAAAAAGTAAGCTCGTACGCGACGTTTGCGACGTCTTCTTCGAGATAATGGAAAATATTCGGCATAAAGGTATTTTCTTCTTCGAGAATAACGCTGTCGAAAAAGGTTCCGAGCGCGTCAATTATGCAGTAAAGCACGGGGAGGAGTATTGCGAGCACGCTTTTGGTATATTTTACCTTTGCTTTCTGCTGGCGCAGCATTTTCGCTTCGTCGTTTTCGGAATATTCGGCAATTCCCAGAAACAGAACGCCGACGCTGACAAGTATTACGCCCGCTATCGAAAGGCCTCCGAGGTCGGAGCCGAGAACAAAGAAGCACAGCACCGCCGCTATCGCGCCCGACGTGTTGCATATCGGCGACGACACCGAAAGTTCTATGTACCTGAGCGCGACGTAGCCCAGAATCATCGAGAATATATACATAAACGACGCGGGCAGATAATAAATTATATCCGTAAAGGTTATCTTCGTTCCCGACGCTATTTCTATCGCCGCGTGGATGCCCATTACGAGTCCCACCGCCATGACCATCTTCCAATGGCTGTACTTGTCGTCGGGTTTTGAACCTATTTTACTGAAAAGGTCGGAGCCGCTCCAGCACAGAAGCGCCGCCAATGCCAAAATCAACCACATATTATTTTCCTCCGAACAAACTGTATTATATCATACGGCGCATTCAAAAGCAACAGGAAAATAAGAAAAAAAGAGAAAAAACAAGCGTTTTTTCTCTTTTTTTGTCATTATTTACATTGATATGCAGTTCGCCTTTTTTCCGAGAGCGTTTTTCTCCCTGTCGACGCAGGAAAGAATTATTATCTGATATTTTTCCGCAAGGTCCGTCATAATTTTAAGCGCTTTTTTGAGGCGGTTTTCGTCGAGCTTTGAAAACGCGTCGTCAAATATCAGCACCGGCTTTTCGGTATAGAGATATTCCGAAAGTGCGATTCTGAGGCAGAGATACGCCGCGTCGAGCGCACCGGAGCTGAGATATTCGATATTTCTGTATTCCGCGCTTCCCTTTTCGAGAAAGCCGAGTTTGAGTTCGCTGTCGACGTAGAGACTTTCGTATTTGCCGTCGGTAAGGGCTTCAAAAAGTTTCGACGCGTTTTCCGTCAGTATCGGGGAGACGTTTGAACGCATCTCGTCGTACGCCTCTTTTATTGCTTCCGACGCCGTTTCGAGAGCCGCGTGCTTTTTTGTAAGTTTTTCGATTTCGGCGGAGAGAATTGCCGCTTTCGCTTGAAGTTCGTCGGATTTTTCGGTATTTTCCGAAATTACCGCCGCCTTTTTCTCGTAATCCTGCTTCTGCACCTTTAAGGTGTCGGTTGCGCGCGTGTAAAAATCGAGTTCCATTTCGACCTTTTGACGGTCGCGCAGCGGAAAAGTTTCGTCGTAGGTGTTTGCAAGATTTTCGAGCTTTTCCGGATCCGGCTCGCTTTCAAGAAGCCCCTCAAGCTGTGCGCTTTCCGAAAGCTCTTTCTTTTTGAGCTCGTCGAGCTCCGTTATGTCCTCGCTCAGTTTTCTTATGTGCTCCTTTGCCTTTTCGGCGATAAGTGAAGTGTCGGTAATCGCCGTTTTGCAGCCGGTTTTTTCGAGCATTCCGCAGAGTTTTTCCGCCGCGTCTTTTCGCTTTTCGGTTTTTTCGTCGAGCGTCTTTTGCGCTTCTTCAAGCGCCTCTTTTGCTTCCTTTACGCTGTCGAACGCCTCTCTGCTCGACGAGAGCAGCTCCTCAAATTCGTCGAAGTTCTTACATCCGAACTTTTCAGAGAGTTCATCAAGTTTTTTCCTTGCTTTTTTTGCTTTCGAGAAGAAAATGAACGAAAGCGGAAGCGTTATGACGAAGCAGGCAAGGATAATTGCCGTCTTTTTCTTTGATTTTTCCTCTTTTTTGAGGGCTTCGACGTCTGCTATGAGGTCTTCCGGCTCAATTTCCGCCTCTTCGAGCAGCGAGTTGAACTTCATCTGCTTTTCGTTGCGGTAAAGAAGCGCGGTTCTCGATTCGGCAAGGCTTCTTTCGTGCCGCGCGGAGTTGAGCTCGTCCTGCGACGAAAGAAGGGAAAGGATTGCGTCGTTCATATCCGAAAGATATCTTCTGTCCGGCACGAAACCGTCGACCGACATCTGCAGATTTTTGTCCCCGTAAGCCTTTTTCGCCTTTTCCGCGCTCTTTCTTGCCTTTTCTATCCTCTCGCGCTTTTCGTATGCCTGTTTTGCCTTTAAGTTATTCGATTCCCTTTTGAGTTTATCGAGAATTACGAGATTTTCTTCAATTTTCTTTTTTATGCGGTCGAGGTGGGTATTTATTTCCGCAAGCTCGTTGTGCCTTTCGGCAGATTCCCTTATTCTCTGTTCGAGAAGCGTTCTTTCGTTTCTCAGTTCAAAAAGCGTTCCGCTTTTCTGCGTTTTGCCCAAGATTTCCTTTTTGACGTTTTCTATTTTTTTGAGAACGGAATCGGAGTCTATCTCGCTGTCGGCTGAGAAAACCATATTCTTTATCGCGCCGGAAAGCGTTTCGGGCTCCGAGAAAAACACGTCGCCCGCGCTTATCATCGCGGTTTTGTCATACGTTTCGGCGTCGACTCCCAGAAACGCCTCTCCCGCGGAAAGTCCGGGATACACGGGGCTTCCCGTCCCGTCGAGTATGCAGAAGGGAGAGGTCTTGCTAAGCTGTTCACGCCTTAGCGTGAAGCTTCCCTTTTCGGTCTCTATCTTCATTTCGCCCTTTATGTCGAGACTGCTCCACGGGGAATACCTCTTTTTGTCGTTTTTGGAAATATCGTTCACCCTCGACGTAAAGCCGTAGAGCATATACCTTATAAATCTCGTAACGGAGCTTTTTCCGCTCTCGTTGTCCCCCGTTATCACGTTTACGCCGGGCTTGAATTCCATATTCAGTTTTTCAAGTTTTCCGAAATTTTCCGCTTCAATGGATTTAATAATCATAATTTCTCCGAATTTTTACGAAAGGTCGGGTTTTTCAAAGAAGTCTTCGAGGTCGAAATCGAGTTTTCCGCCGCTTTCGCTTTCCCTGTTTTTCTTATAGTAAGCGTCGACGTCTTCGGGCGTTTTAAGTCCTTTTTCGTGCCACGACTCCAATATTTTGGACATATACGAAACCTGCGGCTTACTGATTTTGGCTATCGTCTTTTCGTAGGCGTAGGAAACGAGTTCCATGTCCGAACCTAAATTATCCTTCCACGAGGCGATATGCGTTTTTTCGGACTTTGTGAGCGCCCTGTCCTCGGCGCCGATGATTTTTCTCACCTTTTCCTCGTAGTCGTTTTTCTTCTTTTCGGCTCCGAGGTAGTTTTCGAGCTCGGCGTAGGTCTTTATTCCCTTTTCGTTTATGTTCTCGACCGTGCGCTCTATGTACCGTACCGACGTTTTTCCGAGCGACGTGCAGTACTGCGCGACTCCCATTATCACGTCGTAGCTTATTCCGAGCGTGTCGTAAAGGTATAGGATTATTCCCTGCTCCGCCGCGTTATAAA
>JAGADB010000181.1 GCA_017613815.1 Clostridia bacterium
GCCCGTAAGATATTCGTATAAGGGCTTCCCGATAAACTTCGCCGGCATACTCACCGACATAAAACGCAGATACGAACTCTGCGAAAACAACCCCGACCAGAGGGAGTACTACGAGCAGTTTATGGAGAACGTCGAGTGTACAGCCTGCGCGGGAAAAAGGCTTAAAAAAGAAACGCTCGCCGTAACCGTCGGCGGACTCAATATCGCCGAAATATGCGAACTTCCGATAAAGAAATCCATTGAATTTTTCAATAATCTGGAACTTCCCCCTCAGCAGACGGTTATAGCAAGGGATATTCTCAAAGAAATAAAGGAGCGGCTCGGCTTCCTTATGAGCGTGGGACTCGAATACCTCACGCTGTCAAGGCGTTCCGGCACCCTTTCGGGCGGCGAAAGCCAGAGAATAAGACTTGCAACGCAGATAGGCTCGTCGCTCACCGGCGTGCTCTATATCCTCGACGAACCGAGTATAGGACTTCATCAGAAGGATAATTCAAAACTCATAGCGACGCTGAAAAAGCTGCGCGACCTCGGAAATACGCTTATAGTAGTCGAACACGACGAGGAGACCATGCTTTCGTCGGATTATATAGTCGATATCGGCCCCGGCGCGGGCATTCACGGCGGAGAAATCGTCGCCTGCGGCACCCCGGAGGAGATAATAAAAATAAAGGGCAACGTAACCGCCGATTTTCTTTCGGGAAGACGCAGAATCGACGTTCCCGAAAAGAGACGTTCTTGCGGCGGAAAATACCTCGAAATCTTCGGCGCAAGGGAGCATAACCTCAAAAATATAAACGTTAAAATACCGCTCGGCGTGTTCACCTGCATAACAGGCGTGTCCGGCTCGGGAAAGAGCTCGCTCGTAAACGGCATAGTCCTTCCCGCACTCGAAAGCAGCATTAACCGCTCAAAAAAGGTCATAGGCAACTGCGACGGCATAAAGGGAACGGAATATCTCGATAAGGTCATAAGCATAGACCAGTCGCCGATAGGCAGAACGCCGAGGTCAAATCCCGCAACCTATACGGGACTGTTTACCGATATACGCATACTTTTCGCAAAGACAAAAGACGCGCAGATAAGGGCGTTCAAGCAAGACAGATTTTCGTTCAATTTAAGGGGCGGCAGATGCGAGGCGTGCCAGGGCGACGGAACGCTGAAAATAGAGATGCATTTCCTGCCCGACGTGTACGTAACCTGCGATACCTGCCACGGAAAAAGGTATAATAAAGAGACGCTCGAAGTCAAATATAAGGGAAAGAATATATCCGACGTGCTCGAAATGACGGTCGACGAGGGCTGCGAATTTTTCGCAAATATCCCGAAGATATATAAGAAGCTCAAGACCTTGCAGGACGTGGGGCTCGGCTATATCAAGATAGGACAGTCTTCGACCACGCTTTCGGGCGGCGAAGCGCAGAGGGTAAAGCTCGCAACCGAGCTTTCAAAGACCGCGACGGGAAATACCATGTATATCTTAGACGAGCCGACGACGGGACTTCATACCGCCGACGTCGAAAAACTCATAGAAGTGCTTTCGAGACTCGTTAAACTCGGAAATACCGTCGTCGTAATAGAGCATAACCTCGACATCATAAAGACCGCGGATTATATCATAGATTTAGGCCCCGAAGGCGGCGACGCGGGCGGCGAAATAATCGCCGAGGGCACGCCGGAAGAGATAGCAAAGTGCAAAAACTCCTATACCGGCGAATATCTCAAAAAGATGCTGTCCGGCGAGTTTTTCAGCTGCGAAAAGATTACGGACGGAAATAAAAGCGCTCAAAAGACGAAAAAGGGCGGAAAAACCAAAGAGGTAAAGGAAAATTGATAATATTCAGCGCGTCGGACGTCTGCCTTTCGTTCGGAACGGACGTAATTCTGGACAATTTATCCCTCGGCGTAAACGAGGGCGATAAAATCGGCGTCGTCGGCGTAAACGGCGCCGGAAAATCGATGTTTTTGAAAATTCTCACCGGAAAAACCGAACGCACGTCGGGAGACGTGTATCTTTCTGCGGGAAAAACCGTGGGATTCTTAGAACAGGACACCGGTCTCGATTCCGAAAACGAAATATACTCGGAAATGCTCTACGCCTTTCCCGAGCTCGTCGAGACCGAGAAAAGACTTTCGGAACTCGTCGAAAAACTGAACGATAAAAATCTTCCGCAGGACGAACATATGGCGCTTGCCGGCAAATATACCTCTCTCGAGGAGAAATTCAAACAAAACGGCGGCTACGAGTATAAGAGCAGAATATCCGCCATGCTCGAATCCTTAGGCTTTGAAAAGGAAAAGCATAAAATGAAGGTAAACGAGTTCTCGGGCGGCCAGAAAACACGGCTCGCACTGTCAAGACTTCTTCTTTCGGAACCCGACGTGCTCATACTCGACGAGCCCACCAACCACCTCGACATAGAGTCGGTCGAATGGCTCGAAAACTACCTCGTACAGTATAAAAAATCGATAATCGCAGTGTCCCACGACAGATATTTTCTGGATAAGGTTACGAATAAGACCTTCGAAATCGAAAATAAGTGCGGAAAACTCTATAACTGCCCCTATACCGAATACGTAAAGCGTAAGGAAGAGGACAGGAAAAACGACCTAAAGCACTACGAAATTCAGCAGAAGGAGATAGCAAGGCTCGAGGCGTTCGTCGAAAACCAGCGCAGATGGAACAGGGAACGCAATATCATCGCGGCTGAGAGCAGACTCAAAGCCATCGACAGAATGGAGAAAATCGAAAAGCCGAAAAATCTGCCGTCAAACATAAAATTCGGCTTCGATACCGATTCCTCGGTCAAAACCCCGTTTATAATCCTCGAAGTCTCGGATCTCAAAAAGTCATATCCCGGAAAGGACCTTTTCGATAACTTGACATTTACCGTGCACGGAAAAGACAGGATGTTCGTGCTCGGCAAAAACGGAATAGGGAAATCGACGCTTCTTAAAATCCTCTGCGGCAGGGTTGACGCCGACGGCGGCAGATTCGAGTACGCAAGCGACCTCGATATCGGCTATTACGACCAGGAACAGCAGGGACTGAATAACGGAAACACCGTAATCGACGAGCTCTGGGACTGCTATCCCGATAAGACGCAGACCGAGATACGAAACGCGCTCGCAAGCTTTCTCTTTACGGCGGACGACGTGTTCAAAAACGTCGGCGTGCTGTCGGGCGGCGAAAAGGCAAGACTCACGTTTGCAAAACTCATGCTCCAGCGAAGCGATATGCTGATATTGGACGAGCCCACAAACCACCTTGATGCGCCTTCGCGCGAAGCGCTCGAAAAGGCGCTGCTCGACTATAAGGGAACGATACTCTGCGTGTCCCACGACAGATATTTCATAAATAAACTCGCCACACGCATCCTCGATATGCGCGAAAACGGCTGCTTCGACTATAAAGGCGGCTACGAAAGCTACCTCGGACATAAGGATTTGCTCTTGCCCGATTATAACCCGAAAAATTCAGGCGCAAGCGGGAATTTCCAAAAAGGCAAAGCGGAGTACGAAAAGGGCAAAGAGGAAAAGAGCAAGGCGAGAAAACTCGGAAGACAGATAGAGGATACCGAAAAGAGAATCGCACAGCTCGAAGCCGAACTCTCCGAAAACGAGAAACTCCAGGAGGAAAACGCGTCGGATTACGTAAAGGTAAGCGAGCTTTTCGAGAGGTACGGAAAAATCCGCGAGGAATTGGACGAATTGTACGAAAAACTCGAACAACTTTTGTGAATAATTACAATAGGTCAAAATTTCCAATGCGTAGAAATTTTGACCTGTTTTTTGTGCAAATAATACAAAAAAATATGAATAAAAAGACAGTAAAAAAAAGAAAACGGCTGAAAAATGAGCAAAATAAAAATTTTGCGCCGAAAAACCACTTTTATAAAATTTACACACCCGATGCAGAAACGTGGGTATAAGAGCATTTAAGCCGAAAACGATAAATTTTAATCAATTTTACCTCGAATTTTTATATATTTTTACGAAAAACACACTTTAACCGCCGAAAATCCGTCAAAAAACGGACGGCGGTTTTTGCTTTCCGCTCCGGGAGGAATAGGGTTAATATATTATATTGTAATACTTGACAAAAAAGGGCCGAAGTGGTATGCTATGCTTATCTAAATAGGTGTTTTGCGCCTTTTTTGAGGGCCTTTATTTTTTTCGTGCAAAAAACGGAAAAATCCCCGAAAACCGCGTTTTACGCCTGTTCGTTAAGCAAAAACATTCAAGGCAGGAGGAAAACGGCATATGAGCAATGCTAAGCTAAAGAACAGACTCGCCGCGCTGATTGTTACGGCGGGAATGCTCGTTCAGCCGCTTGCGGGCATTACGGTTTTTGCCGAAACCGATGAACCCGACGCGGCTAAAACGGCTGACGACACGTCATATACTCTCAACTCGCTCGCGGATATGAAAGACCTCATGGTCTCCATAACCTACGAGCAGTACCTCAGCGAACACGAAAACGTTCCCGCTGCAAAAAAAGAGATATTGATAGACGTTACCGACTATAACAAGGAGCTCTCGAGAGGGGAAATCACCGTAAATCCGTCCGACACCGTCGTAAGAGACGGCAAGGAAGAGAAAGCGGGAACGGTTACCACCACCGACGAGGGCAGACTCGTTTACGACGTTGATATTCCCGAGGAAGCGATGTATAACGTAACCGTGGAATACTTCCCGGTTGAGGGCAACGGCGCAACGATTGAGAGAATACTTCTCATCGACGGAAGAATACCCTTCAGCGAAGCCCGCTATATGAACTTCTCGAGAATCTGGAAGGACCTCGAGGAAAAGGGATATTCAAGAGAAGCGAGAACCTTCAAAGTCGACATAAACAATAACGAAATGAGACCGGTAAAGGTCGAGGCGCCCGAATGGTGCACCGTAACCCTTTTCGACTCGCAGATGTTCTACGTTGAACCGCTTAAATTCTATTTCGACAAAGGTAAACATACTCTTGCCTTCGAATCTGCGAGCGAACCGCTCAAAATCGCGTCGATAAAGCTTCATACCGTGGAACCTGTTATGACGTACGAGGAATACCTCGAAAAATATAAAAACGTTCCCGACGCAAGTACCGACGAAATCATAATGATAAACGCGGAAACGCCTCTTACGACCTCGGAACAGGTTATATACGCCATGAACGACAGAACGTCGGCGGCAACTGTTCCCCAGGCGACGGACGCCACGCTTCTCAACACCATCGGCGGCAACGGCGGCGACAAGTGGAAGACGCAGGGACAGTGGATAGAGTGGATGTTTGAAGTTCCCGAAACGGGAATGTACTATATCATTCCGCGATTCAAACAGACGATAAACGCGGGACTTTTCTCCTCGCGTAAACTGTATATCGACGGAGAAGTGCCGTTCTTGGAAGCAAACGACCTGCAGTTCAAATATAATTCCGACTGGCAGACCGAAATATTGAACGACGGCGAGACCAAATTCAAATTCTACCTTGAAAAAGGAACACATAAAATCAGGTTGGAAGTTGCGCTCGGCAAAATGGCGGAAATTTTACGCGTTATAAGCGCAAGCACCGACAGGCTTAACGGATATTACAGAAAGATACTTATGATAACGGGTTCGGACCCCGACCAGTATACCGACTACCAGTTCTCAAAGCTCATACCGGAAGTTTTAAGAGGAATGAGAGAGGAATCCCAGAATCTCAAAGACGTTTCCGCAAAGCTCGAACAGACGATAGGCGGCAAGGGCGAAAACACGGTAATACTCGACAGAGTGTCCTACTTGCTCGATATAATGGGTAAAGACCAGGATAAGATAGCGTCGAGCCTCGCCAACTACAAGAGCTATATAGGAAGCCTCGGCACGTGGCTGCTTTCGACGAAGGCGCAGCCGCTTCAGCTCGACTACATTGTGGTGCAGTCGGCGTCGAACGAAAAGCTTCCCAAAGCCGAATCGGGATTTTTCGAATCGGTCGCTCACGAAATAAAGTCGTTCGTGATGTCGTTCTTCGTTGACTATAACTCGATGGGCGCAAGCACGAAATACGAAAAGAACAGCCCCAATTCGATAGAAGTGTGGATTACCGACGGACGAGACCAGGCGACGATTATGCGTCAGATGGTTGACGACAGCTTCACGGCGCAGTACGGCATATCCGTAAACTTAAAACTTATCGCGGCGGGCACGCTGCTTCCCGCAACGCTTGCGGGCTCCGGTCCCGATGTTTCGATGGACCTCGACCCCGTCGGCTACGGAATAAGAAACGCGGTTATTCCCGTAAACTATTTTGAAAATACCGATAATTATATGGGAGAAAACATCCTGGGCTTCAGCGACCTGAAGGCAGAGTACTTCGACAATAACGAGGAATTCTTCGTTCCGCTGACAGTGCTTGACCCCGACAGACGCGAGTTCGTAGGACAGGAATATCCCATATCAAACGACGACGAAGCGGAGTTCAAGGTTGTCAACGGAGTTGAGAGAAACGGCGTCGTAACCTACGGACTTCCGTCGAGACTCGACTTCCCGATGCTCTTCTACCGCAAGGACATCTTCGCCGAAATGGGACTCGAAGTTCCGCAGACGTGGGACGACGTCGAGAATATGATAAGGGCTCTGTCGGAAGGCCAGCTTGAAATGGGCTTCGCACAGACCATGACTCAGATAAGAATGTATCAGACCGGCGAAGAATGGTATAAGTCGTGTTACGATTACGAAGATTACGAAGGCGAAAGAGACTTCCAGAGCAGAGAATACTTAAGAACGGTCGGAATACAGACCAACCTCGACAGCAACGGAGCGCTCGACGCATTCCAGAGAATGACCGAATGGTTCACGCTGTACGGACAGCCGATAGCGTTCGATTTTGCAAACCGCTTCAGAACGGGCGAGCTTCCGATAGCAATACAGAGCTATACGCTGTATAACCAGTTGAAGGTGTTCGCTCCCGAAATCAGCGGACTTTGGGAATTCGTACAGCTGCCCGGCGTGGAGCAGGAAGACGGCACGATAAATCATAATTCACCGATTACGATAACCTCGATAATGATGATGAGAAACGCCGCGGACGATTTAAAGGCGGGACAGGACGTAACCGAGTCGCAGAGAGCGCAGAACGCATGGAAGTATATGCAGTGGTGGGTAGGCACCGAAGCTCAGGAACGTTTCGGAAAAGAACAGGTGGCAATCATGGGTACCGCCGCAAAATATAATTCCGC
>JAGADB010000182.1 GCA_017613815.1 Clostridia bacterium
CTATATCTATAAACAGCGGAACCTTAATCTGCGCGCCCGTTTCAAGCGTTGCGGGTTTAGACGCGCCCGTCGCGGTGTCGCCCTTGAAGCCGGGTTCGGTTTCGGTAACCTTCAGTTCTACGAACATGGGGGGTTCAACGCCGAAAACGTTGCCCTTATACGACATAATTTTGCACATCATTTCTTCTTTTACGAATCTGAAGTTGTCGCCGAGCTTCGCCTTGTCTATCGGAAGCTGTTCAAACGACTCCATATCCATGAAATAGTAGAGTTCGCCGTCGTTGTAAAGGTACTGCATTTCTTTTCTCTCAACGAGCGCCGTCGGATATTTGTCCGTCGGGTTGAACGTCTTTTCAATAACCGCGCCGGTTATTACGTTTCTGAGCTTGGTTCTTACAAATGCGGCTCCTTTTCCGGGTTTTACGTGCTGAAATTCAATAATCTGCATTACGCTGCCGTCCATATCGAACGTAAGGCCGTTTCTGAAATCGCCTGCTGTAATCATAAAATAGTCCTCCAAATATTATTACAAAATCATATAAATATTATACTATATTATTTCTTTTATTGCAATACTTTTTTACAAAATCAGCAATTCTTTGCCGCTTGCGGTTAAATTTTCGCATCCCTTTGCGGTAACCCGCACGATATCCTCAATTCTCACGCCGAATTTTCCGCTTAAATACACTCCCGGCTCGACGCTGAGCACCGCGTTTTCGGGAATTATATCCTTGCACGCCGGCGAAAAAGTCGGCTTTTCGTGAATTTCAAGCCCCAGGGAGTGTCCGAGCGCGTGTCCGAAGGTCCCGTCGTAGCCCCTTTTCGCTATATAATTTCTTGCAATTCCGTCAATCTCTTTTCCGGTCTTTCCCGCCGAGATATATTCGAGAGCCGCTTTCTGCGCGCAAAGAACGGTGTCGTAGACGTCCTTCATCTTTTCGGTGGGTTTTCCTATGCACAGCGTTCTCGTCATATCCGAGCAGTATCCGCCGTATTTTGCGCCGAAATCGAGCGTAAGAAAGCCCTTTTTGATTTTCGTGCCGTCGGGCGCGCCGTGCGGCATCGCCGTTTTCTTTCCCGACACGGCTATCGTGTCGAAAGCAATTCCGTCAGCCCCGTTTTTCCTCATAAAATACTCGATTTCGAGGGCGACGCGCTCTTCCGTGAGTTCGTCTTTTCCGATGTTGTCGGAAATGAAGTTTACGATGTATTCAAACGCCTTATCGGTGATTTTCTGCGCTTTTTTGATGTTTTTTATCTCGTTTTCGTCCTTTTGCGCCCTCATTTTTTCGAAAAGCGCCGACGCGCCGGGGACAAGGTCGTATTTTGACAGTTTTTCCCTTATTTTTTCAAAGCCGTTTACGGTGAGGTAGTCTTCCTCGTACAAAATTCTCTTTCCGCCGCCCGAAATGCGCTTTATTGTATTCCACATATCCTTGTCCTGCAGGATAATCTGCGTATCATACGGAATAAGGCCTTTTTTCTGCGCTTCATTTGCCGCGCCGAAATATCTGAAATCGGTGATGAAGACGCAGGCGTTTTTGTTCATAAAAACAAAGCCGTCCGACGACGGAAATTTCGATGCGTATCTTCTGTTGGTCTCTGAAACGGCTAAAATTCCGTCAAATTCCGTCTCCGACGCTTTTTTCATTTTATCGAACAGTTCCGACATATAAATTTGTCCGCTTTTTTTCTCCGGTTCTTTCAAAACTTTCCCTCTTTTTATTTTTTCAGCGATAAATAATATTTTTTCATTGTAAGCGCGTCCTCCGCCTGCGTTCCGTCGGACTCGCATATAAACGTCGGGGTTATTCCCATGTCGCTTACCGCCTTCATAAGCGGCTCGAAATCGGGTCCGAACACGGTATCCTCAAACGTCAAGTGCCTTTTTTCGCCGCCCGTAGTATATTCTATTTTTGAGAAATGGCAGTGCAGATTTTCGGCGTATTTTGCGCCTTTTTTCTTTGAAATTTCGTCAAAAACGCGCTTATAATCGTCGGAATTTTTGAAAACTCCGCCCTGCTCCCTGGCGTTCATATGTCCGAAATCGACGACGGGGACCACCGTTTCGTCGACGGTGCAAAGCTCCAGCACTTCATCGAGCGTGCCGAGCTGATTTACTTTTCCCATCGTTTCAATTCCGAGTTTTAAGCCGTACAGTCCGAGTTTATCAAGCTCGGAAATCGCGTGATGCATCGCGCCTTTTGCGTATTCCGTCGCCGTGCTTCTGTCGATTTTCGCGCAGGAGCCGGCGTGAATGACCATGGTCTCGCCGCCCATAAGCTTGAGCGCCATAGCGCTTTCAATTATGTATCTTGCGCTGCCGAGCCGTTTTTCCTCTTCAAGCGACGAAAGGGAAATGAAGTAGGGAGCGTGTATCGATATTTTAATGCCCGCTTCCTTTGCGTTCTTTCCTATTTCGGCAAACATTTCGGGAGAGCCGTTTACGCCTCTGCCCGCCTCGTACTCGTACGCGTCGAGCCCGAATTCCTTTACCCACGCGGGTGCGTCGGCGGTCCTTTTTTTCAAAGCGTTAAAGCTGTCGGAGTTGCCGCCCGGTCCGAAAAACGGAGCGTTTTTCATATTTTTCCCTCTCTTTTTGTCTTATTTCTTCTCTTTTCGCGTGATTTGTATATTGCCAAAAACGGCTTTTCCATTATCCTCTTGAACTTGAAAAACGCGCTTTCTTTATCCTTAATCGGCTTTACGAGAATTGCTTTCATGCCTATTCTCTTTGCAGACGCAATATCGGTGAAAATCTGGTCGCCTATCGCCATGCTGTTGTCCTTATCGGCGCCGTTTTCCCTCATAAACGCTTTATACCGCTTTATAAGCGGCTTTTTCATATCGGCCTTATATTTATACCCGAGCTCTTGTGCGTATTCCTTTGCCCGTTCTTCGCCGTTATTCGACACCAAAAGCAGGGTTATGCCGAGCTCTTTTAATTTTCCGAACCATACGAGATTTTCCTTTGTGGGAGTTTTATTCTCATACGGCACGAGCGTATTGTCTATGTCCACGAACAGATACTTTATCCCGTTTTCGGTAAAATACTCTTTCGGGATATCGTAAACCGTGTCGTACATTCTGTCGGGTATAAACATTTTTCCTCCGAAAGTCTTTTCTTTACAAAAATGACCGAAGAAAACTCTCTTCGGTCATATTTTATTTGTGCTTATTCAGCGTCTTTTGCCGCTTCTTCTACGGCTTCTTTAACGTCTTCCGCAGCTTCTTCGACTGCCTCTTTTGCTTCTTCGGCTTTTTCTTCCGCCGCTTCGGCTGCTTCTTCGACCGCCTCTTTGACTTCCTCGGCGGTTTCCTTTGCTTTAACGGCTGCTTCTTCAACCTCTTCGGCTACTTCGGACGCTTCAACTTCGGCTTCCGTTACCGCCTTTACTGCTTCTTCAGCCGCCTCTTTTACTTCTTCCGCCTTTTCTTCTACCGCTTCGGCTGCCGTTTCTGCCGCCGTTTCCGCGGATTCTTCCTCGGAAGTTTCGGGTTCGAGCAGAGCTCTTATCGAAAGGCTTACTTTCTTAGTCTCGGAGTCGATTGCCGTAATCTTTACGGTTACCGTCTGACCGATTGAAAGCTCGTCGGAGGGCTTTGCGATCTTCTTGTTGGAGATCTGCGAAATATGGATGAGTCCGTCGATGCCGGGGATGAGTTCCGCAAACGCGCCGAACGGCGTAAGGCTTACTATCTTTACGTCTACAACGTCGTCAACCTTGTATTTTTCAACGAATACGTTCCACGGATTTTCCGCTTCGGATCTGTGTCCTAAGGAAATTCTCTTCTTTTCGGGGTCGAGTTCCTTTATATAAACGTCTATTTCATCGCCTACGTTTACGACTTCGCTCGGATTCTTTATTCTCTTCCACGAAAGCTCGGTTACGTGAACCATGCCGTCAACGGGGCCGAGGTCAACGAATGCGCCGTAATTCTTCACGGACTTTACTTTTCCGGTGAATTTCTGGCCTACTTCAGCAGTTTCCCAGAATTTCGCTTCCGCTTCTCTCTTCTTTTCGGACGCAACCGTTCTTATCGAGCCGACTGCGCGTTTTCTGCGCTCGTCAACGCTTATAACCTTGAATTCATAGGTGTTGCCCAAAAACTGCTGAAGGTCCTTTTCTTCGTACGGCTCCTCGCGTCTCGGAAGCGTCGTCTGTGATATCGGAATAAATACTCTGCCGTTTTCGCATACGAGGACTATTCCGCCTCTTGTAGCTTCTATCGCTTTTCCGGAAAGAACCGTTCCGTCTTTTTCCGCCTGGGCTATTGCTTCCCAGTTTTTATCGGTGTCAATTCTCTTCTTTGAGAGGAGAACCGTTCCTTCAGCGTCGTTCGGTTTTACTACGATAACTTCTACTTCGTCTCCGACCTTGACTACGTCTTCCGTCTTAGCGGTAGGGTCGTCAGTGAGTTCGGAAAGCGGGATCATACCTGTATATTTTATACCGAGATCAACGTGCGCCTCCGTCGGCGTTACCGACGTTATCACGCCTTTTACTCTTTCTCCTGTTCTGAGTGTTTTGAATGATGCGTCGAGCATTTCCTCAAAACTCATAGCATCGTTAATCATTGATGTGTCCATTAGTTTGTACTTTCACCGGAGTTTATTATCTTTCCTATTCCGGCTACTACCTCCTCTATTATATCATCAGGTGTTGAGGCACCTGCTGTGATTCCTACCGTAAAGTCATTTTTTTCGCTTCCGTAAAATTCCTTTGCTCTTTCAAGTTCGCTTATGATTTCGCTTTCGGGTATTTCCGACGCGTCCTCAACAAGATACGTTTTTTTACAGTATTCCGACGCTATGTCATACAGTTTTTTCGTGTTTGAACTCTTTACACAGCCTATTATGAACATTAAATCAGCGGTTGAGGCAATTTTTTTTGCCTCGTTCTGCCTTTTACCGGTAACATTACATATTGTATCAAATATTTTCACTTTTGTATATAGATTTTTTATAATTTTTTGACAATTTACATATTTTTCATTATTATTTGTCGTCTGGGATACCATAAGCACCGATTTTTGTGAACAATTAGGGGTACTCTTAACAAATTTTTCACATTCGCCCTCGTCGGAAAGCACCGCCGTTTCGGCGGAATGCGAGTAGCTCTGTATGCCTTTTACCTCGGGGTGGTTTTTGTCCCCCGAAATTATCGTATAGTCGCAGTCCTTTGAGTTTCGGTCGACGATTTTATGTATTCTCTTTACGAAAGGGCAGGTGGCGTCGATATATTCTATTCCCATATTCTCTATGGTCCCGACAAGCTCCTTTGTCGCGCCGTGGGTTCTTATGACGACTATGACGTTGTCCTTTTCGGCTTCAAGGTCCTTTATCTTATCCTCGTCGATACAGTATATACCGTCTTTTTCGAGCCGCTCTATAAAGTTTTTGTTATGAATGAGCTCGCCTGCGACGACGATTTTCTTATCGGTCTTGTCTTTAAGCTCGTATATCGTCTCCACCGCGCGCTTGACTCCGAAGCAGAAGCCGCAGTCCTTGGCGATTACTATTTTCGCTCCGATTTCCTTTTTTGCGCTCATTTCTTTTCATCCTCCGCCTTTGACTCGTCGTTAAGTGCGCAGATTCTGTCAAAAATCTTATCGCTTATCTTCTGATAGCCGACCGGTCCCTTTTCGGTTACGCCGTATTCCTCGAACGATATCGGTTTGCCGATATTTACATACGCTTTTCTGAACAGGCACATACGGTATTTTTTCGTATAGACGGATACGGGGATTACGCTGCTCTGCGTCTTATACACGAGCATTCCCGTTCCGCTTTTTATGCCTATGTTGCTCGGATGTCTGCCGGAACATCTCTTTCCCTGCGGAAATATGCCGACGGGTTCTCCGTTTTTTATGAGCGTCAGCGCCGTCTTAATAGAGCCGATGTCGGTCTTGTTCCTGTCCACCGAAAACGCGCCGAGAGCTTTAAGAAGTCTTCCCAAGAGCGGCACTCTGAAGAGTTCCACCTTTGCCATAAAGTTTATCGGTCTTTTGAACGCCGACGCGAGCAGCACGGCGTCCCAGTTTGACATATGGTTGCAGCATACGAAGCATGCTCCGCTTTCGGGTACGTTTTCCTTTCCCGTAACCTTTGTGAAGAACAGCGCCCTTACAAGTCCGCCGAGCAGAAACACCGCGGTTTTATACAGTTTTTTCCCTTTGACTTTTGGCTTTTTTTCTACTTTAACGTTCTGCACCGAGCTTTGCATTTATTATCTCTATGGCTTTTTCAAGCGTTTCCTCCAAATTGATATCCGAGTTGTCGAGTATAACCGAGTCCTTTGCCGGCACGCACGGCGCCGTCTTTCTCGTAGAGTCGTTCTTATCCCTTAATACGAGTTCTTCGTACACCTTTTCGTATTCGACGTCCTGTCCCTTTTCTTTGAGTTCGAGGTACCTTCTCATCGCCCGTTTTTCGTCGTCGGCTCTTAAAAATATCTTGACGTCGGCGTTCGGGAGCACGACGGTTCCTATGTCGCGGCCGTCCATTATGACGTTAGCCTTTCTCGCAAAATCCCTCTGCATTTCGAGCAGAAATTCCCTCACCTTGGGGAGCGCCGAGACGTCTGACGCGTACATCGATATTTCGGGTGTCCTTATATCCGTCGAAACGTCGTCGTCATCGAGGAAAATGTGCTGATTTCCGTCTATCCAGTCGACTTTTACGTGAATTTTATCGAAATGCTCCGACAGCGTTTTTTCGTCGTGCGGGTCAATTCCGTTTTTCTTTGCGTAAAGTCCTATCGTTCTGTAAATTGCGCCGGTATCGACGTGGATATATCCGAGTTTTTTTGCAAGCAGCTTTGCAAGCGACGACTTGCCCGAGCCCGAAGGTCCGTCTATTGCTATTGAAATCATTTTAATCATCCTTTCCTTTTTCGAAACGTTCTTTGCCGCAAGATATGCCGTGCAGAACGCTATTTGCAGATTAAAGCCGCCGGTATACGCGTCCACGTCCATCACTTCGCCCGCAAAATACAGATTTTTCACGAGTTTTGATTCCATCGTCGACGGATTTATCTCTTTTACGTCGACGCCGCCCGACGTTACTATCGCCTCGTCAATCGGCCGGAAAGCCGATATTTCAAGCGAAAAAGATTTGAACGCGCGCGCTATATTCTTTCTTTCCTCTCTGCTTACGGAGTTTGCCTTTTTGTCGGGAGAAACGCCGCAACAAACGCAGAACGGCTTTGCAAGGCTTTTCGGAAGCATACTCATAAGCGCGTTTGAAATATTCGTATTGCTCTTTTCCGAAAACAGTTTTACGAGTTTTTCGTCGATTTTTTCCTCGGAAAGCGCGGGTTTTAAGTCGATTTGCGCGCGATACGCGTTGTTTTCGGGATTTTTAATGTGAGCCGACGCGCTCAGCACGAGCGGTCCCGATATTCCGAAATGCGTAAAGAGCATTTCGCCCCTCTCGGAAAAAAGCGGCTTCCCTTTTGGCTTTGCCGCGTCGTAAACGGAAAAATCCACGTTTTTGAGCGTAAGTCCGCTGAGAGACTCGCAAAGCTCTTTTTCTTTGCATTCCATCGGCACAAGCGACGGCGAAAGCGGTTTTACGGTATGTCCGAACTTTTTTGCAAACCTATATCCGTCTCCGTCGGAGCCCGTCGCCTTATACGACGCGCCGCCGGTGCAGATTACGCACTTATCGAACGAAAACTTCTGTTTTTCGTCCGTTAGAATTTCAAAAAGTCCGTCCTTTTTTTCCGCCGAAACGACCTTTTGATTTACGACTTTTACGCCGGTTTCGATTATTTTTTTCTTGAAAACATTCAAAATATCGACGGATTTATCCGACTGCGGAAACACTCTGTTTCCGCGTTCGGTTTTGAGTTTCGTTCCGCCTTTTTCGAAAAACTCCATGGTTTTTTCTGGCGGAAATGCGCAGTATGCGGCGTAGAGGAACTTCGGGTTGGTCGGCACGTTCTTCATAAACGTGTTTATATCGGAATTATTCGTTACGTTGCATCTGCCCTTGCCCGTAATCAGCAGTTTTTTGCCGAGGTAGGCGTTATCGAAGCGGGCTTCGGACGAAAGTTTTTTATCCGACTTGTTTTTTTCAAAAAGCGTAACGTCGGCGCCGAATTCCGCCGCTTTGCAGGCGCACATAAGTCCCGACGCGCCTCCGCCTATTACCGCGACTCTGATTTTTCCGTCTTTTTCCGTCATTTTTTCATTCATCAGCTTCTCGCGGCTTCGTAAACGTCGTATTCGTCCCAGATTTTTTCAAGCTCGTTGAAGGTGTTCTCTATCGTAATTCTGTTTTTGCGGCCTATCGCGACTATAAGAGCGTTGATAATACTGAGCGGCGCAACAAGCGAGTCAACGAACGACGCCATATCGCTTATGGCAAACAGTTTTACGTCGGCAAATTCCGTTATCGGCGCCATATCGCCGTCGGTGAGCGCGATTACCGTCGCGCCCTTTTTCTTTGAAAATTCCGCCGCCGTCCTGGTCCTCTTTGAGTATCTGGGATAGGATATCGCTATAAGCACGTCGTCTTTTGATATTCTGAATATCTCCTCGAAAAGCTCACTCGTGCTGTTGGAGCTTACCAGATGCACGTTATCGAAAATATAGCTGAAATAGTGGTTCATAAAGTCAGCGAGCATATACGACGAGCGCTTGCCGATTATATAAATATTCTTTGCCGAGCATATGGCGTCAACCGCCTCTTCAAACGCCTTTTCGTCGAGGTTTGCAAGCGACGCCTTCAGGTTTCCTATGTCAGACGACATCACCTTCTGCAAGATATTCTTTTCGCCCATCATGGTGTCCGCGACGTCTATTCTCTGCACCGCGGTAAGCTTTGAGCGCAGGCTTTTGCGGAGTTCGGTCTGGAATTCGGGGTAACCCGAAAAGCCGAGCTCGATTGCAAATCTCACGACCGTCGATTCCGACGTGCCTACGCATTCGCCGAGCTTTGTCGCCGTGAGGTACGCCGTCTTTTCGCTGTGGTCTATGATATAGTTTGCTATTTTTTTATGGCTTTTTGACATTCCGGGGAGTGCTTTTCTTATCTGTTCAAACAGTCCGGCAGTCTGCATAACCCTATCTCCTTTATTATAAACGTACTTATTTTTATATATTATTTTACTTAATAATTATCGCATTTTTTGCATATTTTGTCAAGTAATATTATATTCTGATTATTTACAAAACCGTTTTTTAGTTGTATAATGTTTTTGAGAAAAGGAGGTGCGGCAATGAAACTGTATTTGCCTTCAAAAGTAAGAAGCGCGGAAATGAAGTTGTTTGAAAACGGAGTTTCTCCGGAAGAGCTTATGAAAAAGGCGGCAAAAGCGGTCTTTGACGACGTTTTTCCGAGACTCAAGCCTTCCGACGCGGTATCTGTCTTATGCGGAAAAGGCAACAACGCGGGCGACGGATACGCGCTTGCTCGTATGTTGATGGACAAGAACGTAAACGTAATATGCCTTGACGTATTTGCCTCTCCTCCGACGGCGGAGCCCGCAAAAACCTTCTTTGAAAGCTACGTTTCGAGCGGCGGAGCATTGGAAAGCGATATAAAAAAGCAGCTCAAAATCATTGCCGTTTCCGACGTAATCATCGACGCCGTTTTCGGAATAGGTTTTCACGGAAACATTGAAAGCGAAAGCGAGGTTTACAGGGTTCTCGACGGAGCGAACAATGCGCGCGCCTACAAAATCGCACTCGACGTGCCGAGCGGTGTGAGGTGCGATGACGGAAGCGTGGGAAACATCGCTTTTGCCGCAAACGAAACCTTAACTCTTGCCGTTTTCAAGGTCGGGCTCCTTTCATATCCCGCAAAGCTTTTCTGCGGGAAAATCTCCGTTCTCAAATTATCTCCCCTCACGGAAGCGCTTGAAAGCGAACCTTGCGACAGTTTTTCACCCGACAGCGCATACGTAAAAGCCGCGCTTCCCGTGCGTTTTGAATTTTCAAACAAGGGCGATTACGGAAAACTGCTTGCGATATGCGGAAGCAAAAATATGTCGGGCGCCGCTCTGCTTTCCTGCAAGGCCGCCTTACGCTCGGGCGCGGGACTCGTTACGCTTGCGTCGGCGGAAAGTGTGATAAACCGCGTAAGCGCTACTCTTGCGGAGCCGGTTTACGCGCCTTACGACGAGGACGACGAAACGAGCGTCAAAAAAATATCGCAGTCGACCGCAAAATATACCGCTGTTTTAATCGGCTGCGGGCTCGGGATTTCCGAAAACAAAAAGGAAATGCTAAATCACGTAATCACAAACGCGTACTGCCGTCTTATTATTGACGCCGACGGAATAAATATGCTTGCCGATAATATAAATGTATTAAAGGAAGCGCACAAAACTCCGATTATCACGCCGCATCCGCTTGAATTTTCACGGATTTCTTCGCTTGACGCAGGCTACATAAACGAAAACCGCATAAAAGTTGCGCGTGAGTTTGCGGAAAAATACCGCTGTATAGTAGTCCTCAAAGGCGCCGGCACGGTTATCGCATCTCCCGACGGAAAATACGCCGTCAATTCGTCCGGCAACCCGGGACTTGCAAAAGCAGGAAGCGGAGACGTACTTGCGGGGCTTATCGCGGGGCTTGCGGCAAACACAAATATATCCGCGTTTGACGCGGCTGTCTGCGGAGTGTATCTCCACGGCTACGCCGCCGACGTGCTCAAGCAAAAATACTCCGAATACGGCCTTTTGCCGTCGGATCTCCCCGAGGAGATTGCAAAACTGCTTCCTTAATACTTTCCGGGAGGCATTTTTACGAAAAAACGTTGTAAAAAGACGTTAAAAATCCGTTTTTTGACAAAAACAAAGAAAATCACCCTCGTTTTCGCGCTTGTTTTTATTATTTTTCCGCTGTCTTCATGCGGAAATTCTTCAAACGGAAAATCAAAATTATGCGACGTGCTTTTTTCCGATTACGCGTCGCAGGTTGAGTTCTTTTTTGAAAGCGAAAACGGAAGCGTTTCGGGGACGGCGAACGTATTGAAAAGCGATTTTATAAGGATTGACGTAACCTCTCCCGACCCGTTTTCAGGCATTTCCGCGGAAATAACGGATTCAGGTGAAAACAACCTTATCACCGTCTCGTTTTCGGGCATAAAAGCGGAGCTTCCCGCCGACGCCATCGAAAAAATCAGTCTCATTTCGAGCGCGTTCGGAGACGGAGCCGCATC
>JAGADB010000183.1 GCA_017613815.1 Clostridia bacterium
CTTGGTAAGCCCCGATTTATGCGGATAAAGGTAATAGCCGATATGCCTTTCCCTTTCGGTTGCGCCGTTTTTGGCTTTTTCGAGAATTATTTTTGCCGCCTCGGTTTCGGATATCTTTTCTTTTCTTGCGATTTTGCTTATTCTGCTGCGGTAATAGTCCTTTGTTTTCTTTGTCATATCGGCGTAATATCCCGACGGGTCGAGCTTTAAGTACTCCTCCGTCTCGCACTTTTCAAAGCATTTGTCAAAAGAATAGGTAGACAGAAATTTCAGCGACACGACGCACTTTTCTATCTTTCTCTCGTATTCCCTTTCCGATTCGTCGTAGGGGTTTTCGGTCATTTTGGCGCAGATATCCGACGCAAGCGATATTACCGACGCGCAAAAGAGCGTTTCAAGTGCGTAAAAATCCGAAAATTCGAGATTTACACCGTCTTTTGCCGTCTCGCAGGCGTTTACAAACGCTTCCGTCGTCTCTTTGGTAAGAGAGCTTGCGATTTCGGAGATATATTTATAAAACGCCTTATATATTCTCGGAAGTCCCTTATTCGTAAGCTGAATTCTGTCAATATCCTTTGCCGCGCTCTTCACTTCAAGCGCCTTTTCCTCGATAAAATAGTAGTTATCGGCTATCCACTCGAAAGAGACGGGCATGGAAATTCCTCTTTCCGAAAACTTCTTTGCCTCTTTATACGCTTTATTTACCGCCTTCAAGTCGTTTTTTACGGTTTTTCCGAGAACTTTTGCGTTTCCTTTGGATTTTACGGGATATTTTTCAAGTGCTTCTTTCGCAAGCGCTTTATATTTCGGATAAGACGATGAATTCAACATTTTTCGGTCCTCTCTCTTTTTTGCGTTTTTGTATATTATCTGCAATTATGCTTTTCTATATACCGAAAAATGCAAAAAATGCACGGTTTCCCGTGCATTTTTAATTATTATTTTTTTAGTCTTCCGCCGTTCTTTCCCTGATAATTAGTTTTATGGGCGTGCCTTCAAATCCGAACACCTCGCGGAGCTTGTTTTCAATGTATCTTTTGTACGAAAAATGAAACAGTTCCTCGTTGTTGCAGAAAATCACGAACGTCGGCGGCTTTATTCCGACCTGCGTCATATAGTATATTTTAAGGCGCTTGCCCTTGTCCGTCGGCGGCTGAACGCGCGTCGTCGCGTCGCTGAGAACGTCGTTGAGCATGCCCGTCGAAATTCTTGTCGACGACTGGTTATTGACGTAGTTTATCAGTTCAAACAGTCTTTCGACCCTCTGTCCCGTCTTTGCCGAGATAAAGAGAATCGGCGCGTAAGTCATATACGAAAGTGCGGTATAAACATCTTTTCTGAATTCGTCCATAGTCTTGGAATCCTTTTCGACAATGTCCCATTTATTTATCACTATGATACACGCTTTTCCGCTTTCGTGAGCAATTCCCGCAACCCTTTCGTCCTGTGCGGTAACCCCTTCGTTTGCGTCGACGAGTATTAAGCACACGTCGCTTCTTTCAACCGCCATTTCGGCGCGGAGAATGCTGTATTTTTCTATGCTGTCGTTTATTTTACCGGTCTTTCTTATTCCGGCGGTGTCGATAAAGACGTATTTTCCGTATTTATTCTCAAAAGCCGAGTCTATCGCGTCCCTCGTCGTGCCGGCAACGTCGGACACTATCATTCTCTCGGAGCCGAGAATTTTATTGACAAGCGAGCTCTTTCCCGCGTTCGGTCTTCCGATTACCGCGACTTTTACTGTATCGTCTTCGCCTTCTTCCTCCGTCTGTTCGGGCAGCAATTCGCACACTCTGTCAAGCACGTCTCCCGTGCCGCTTCCGTGTACCGACGACACCGGATACGGCTCGTCGAGACCGAGCTCGTAGAATTCATACAGTTCGGCGGGCGGAGCGCCCACGGAATCGACTTTATTTACGCAGAGAACAACGGGTTTTCCGCTCTTTCTGAGCATTTCCGCAATTTCTCTGTCGTCGGCGGTAAGACCTGCTCGTATATCGGTAAGGAACACTATGACGTCTGCGTGTTCTATTGCTATCTGCGCCTGATTTTTTATATGCATCATTATGACGTCGTTTGTATCGGGCTCTATTCCGCCCGTATCGATCATCATCATTTTTCTGCCGTTCCACTCGACTTCAAAATAAAGTCTGTCGCGCGTAACGCCGGGTGTATCTTCGACTATCGCAATTCTTTTTCCCGCTATTTTATTGAAAAATGTGCTTTTTCCGACGTTCGGTCTTCCGACTATCGCAACTATCGGTTTTGACACGACACCGCCTCCTTTGTCTTTTATTCGGCTCCTATTATTTTTCTCACAAAATCGAGTCCGTCAGGGAGCGTCGGCTCGATTTCGGTTTTCAGCTTTTCGGAAAGTTCGCTCATACTCATATTGTCAAGGAAAAGTTCCGTTCCGTGTTTGAGCGTAACCGCGGGAATAAAGAGTTTTTCTCCCAAATCCTTGTCTTTGAGGCATTCGTACATATCAGAGCCCGTAAGAAGCCCCGCGACCGTTATAGTTTCACCGAAAAAGTGGTTTATCGCACAGTAAACGTTGACTTTGAGGTTTTCAAACTCGTTTTCGAGCGTTTCGCAGGATTCTTTTATGAAGCCGTATGCCGCGACGCCCGTAACCACGCTTACAACGCGTTTTTTCTCTATTTTATATCCGTTTTCCTTCTGGTATTCGATTTCGGCTTTGATTTCGTTTTTCTGGCTTGTTATACAGCCGACGCCGTTATCGAGCTGCGGATATCCGTCGTAATAGTCTTCCCCGGGAAGCTCTTTTTTGGCGAGAATATACCATTCGTCAGCCGCCTGGACTATTCTTTCGCCGTATTTTTCCATATTCTCTTTCCGCTTTTTGTCAATAATCTCAATGACCTCTTTTGCGTCGTTTTCATCGAACGCTTCAAGCGGAAAAAGCCCTTCTCTGTGCATTGTCAGCCCCGACGGCACGACGGCGATGCTCTTCATATTAGGATAGAACCCTGACAAATCGGATACCGTCCTTTCGAGCTCCTCTTTATCGTTTAAACCCTTGCAGAGCACTATCTGCGTGTTCATTGAGATATTGCC
>JAGADB010000015.1 GCA_017613815.1 Clostridia bacterium
GACGAACAAGAGGTAGAAAACTACACTCAGAACGCCTGCCCCTCCTGCGGCTCGTGCTCGGGAATGTATACGGCAAACTCCATGAACTGCCTTACCGAAGCGATAGGCATGGCGCTCCCCGGAAACGGCACGGTACCCGCGCCGCTTTCAGCGCGCATACGCCTTGCAAAGCAGACGGGCATGCAGATAATGACTCTCGTGGAAAAGAACATAAGACCGAGAGACATAATGACGGAAAAGGCGTTTGAAAACGCCGAAACCGTCGATATGGCGCTGGGATGCTCGACAAACACCATGCTTCACCTGCCGGCGATAGCGCACGAGGCGGGAATCGAGATAAGTCTCGACAAATCCAACGCAATTTCGGCGAAAACGCCGAATTTGTGCCACCTTGCGCCCGCGGGAGACACCTTTATGGAGGATCTTGACCGCGCAGGCGGAGTTTACGCCGTAATGAACGAGCTTACAAAGAAAAATCTTCTCCATACCGACGTTTTGACGGTTACGGGAAAGACGGTGGGCGAAAACGTCGCAAACTGTAAGAATCTCGACACTTCAATCATCAGGCCGATAGAAAATCCCTATTCCGAAAACGGCGGAATTGCCGTTCTGAAGGGAAATCTCGCGCCGGACGGCTGCGTCGTTAAGCAGTCGGCGGTATCCCCCGAAATGATGGTTCACAAGGGACCGGCAAGAGTGTTCGACAGCGAGGAAGACGCGATAAAATCGATATACGCAAAGGAAATAAAGCCCGGCGACGTGGTAGTAATACGCTATGAAGGCCCCAAAGGCGGCCCCGGTATGAGAGAAATGCTCAATCCCACGTCGGCAATATGCGGAATGGGTTTGGGTGAAAGCGTTGCGCTCATAACCGACGGCAGATTTTCGGGCGCAACGAGAGGCGCGTCGATAGGACACGTCAGCCCCGAAGCCGCGTCGGGCGGAAATATCGCGCTCGTAAAGGAAAACGACGTAATCTCCATAGACATAAAGAACTGCACGATAACCCTTGAAGTTTCCGACGAGGAACTTGAACGCAGAAGAAAAGAATGGGTTTGTCCGGAGCCGAAAATAAAGACGGGATATATCGCAAGATACGCAAAACTCGTTACCTCCGCGGACAAAGGCGCCGTTCTTATTTAACGACAAGAGGAAGCAAAGATGGAACAAATTAAAATATTTGACACAACTTTAAGAGACGGCGAACAGTCTCCCGGCTGCAGCATGAACCTCAAGGAGAAGCTGGAAATCGCGCGGCACCTCGAAAAAATGAAGGTCGATATCATCGAGGCGGGCTTTGCGATTTCTTCTCCCGGCGATTTCGAGTCGGTAAACACCATTGCGAAAAATATAAGGGAATGCACCGTGGCGTCGCTTGCAAGAGCGCTCGAAAAGGACATCGACGCCGCGTGGGAAGCGGTAAAGGTCGCCGCAGACCCGAGAATACACTTGTTTATCGCAACGTCTCCTCTGCATATGGAATATAAACTTAAAATGACGCCCGACAAGGTGCTTGAAAAGACGGCGGCAATGACCGCTTACGCTAAAAAATACTGCTCGAACATAGAATTTTCGGCGGAAGACGCAACGCGCAGCGACCCCGATTTTCTCTGCAAGGTGGTTGAGCTTGCCATAGCAAACGGCGCAAATACCATAAATCTCCCCGACACCGTCGGCTATACGACGCCCGGCGAGATGAGAAACCTTATCGAATACGTCATAAAGAACACCCCGAACTCGGATAAGGCGATATTCTCCGTTCACTGCCACAACGACCTCGGCATGGCGGTTGCAAACTCGCTCGGCGGAGTGCTCGGAGGCGCAAGACAAATAGAGTGCACCGTAAACGGACTCGGAGAGCGCGCCGGAAACACGTCGCTTGAAGAAGCGGTAATGGCAATGCGCACGCGCCCCGATATGTTCTCGGAACTCTATACCGGAATCGACACGACTCAGATTTACCGCACGAGCAAGACGGTTTATAACATCATCGGACAGAGCGCGCCGCTCAATAAGCCCATTGTCGGCAGAAACGCGTTCGCGCACGAGTCGGGAATTCATCAGCACGGCGTGCTTGCAAATAAGAAAACCTATGAAATCCTCACTCCCGAGGCGGTAGGAATACATACCAACAGCATCGTTCTCGGAAAACATTCCGGAAAGCACGCATTTGAAAGCCACATAAAAGAAATGGGATACACTTTGGACGAAGAAGAGCTGCTGCGCTGCTTCGACGAGTTCAAGGCGCTGTGCGACAAGAAAAAGACGGTATCCGACGAGGACATTGAGGCAATAATTCTTCACGGCGCGACAAATACGAACGAAACGGAAGGATACAGTCTCGACTGGTTCACCATCTACACAAGCAACTTCACTTCCAGCACGAGCTCCGTGAGCCTCAAATTCGGAGACGAAAAATTTGAGAACGTCTCTCTGGGCGACGGTCCTATCGACGCGTCGTTCAAGGCGATAGACGGAATAATAAATCCGCCCGAGCACACCTTTGACGTGTATAACATCAATTCCATTTCCGAAGGCAAGGACACGCTCGGAGTTGTAAACGTAAAACTCACGTCGGACAACCGCACCTACAGCGGCGTCGGACTTTCGACGGATATTATAGAAGCAAGTATTACGGCTTATATCAAGGCGATGAATAAACTTCTTGCGGGAAGGAAGAAATCATAATGGGAATGACCATGACGCAGAAAATCCTCGCTTATCACGCGGGAAAACAGAGCGTGAAGGCGGGAGATCTTATTGAAGCAAACCTCGACGTCGTTCTGGGAAACGACGTTACGACGCCGGTTGCGATAAAGGTCTTTGAAGACGCGGGATTTGAGCGCGTCTTCGATAAGGACAAAATCGCGATAGTGCTCGACCACTATACGCCGTGCAAGGACATAAAATCGGCGGAGCTTTGCGCGACGGCGAGAAATTTTGCGAAAAAGCATAATATAACAAACTTTTACGACGTAGGCCGGGTCGGAATCGAGCACGCGCTGCTTCCCGAAAAGGGCATTGTCGGCCCCGGCGACTGCATCATAGGCGCGGACTCCCATACCTGCACCTACGGCGCGCTCGGCGCGTTTTCGACCGGCGTGGGCTCTACCGATATGGCGGCGGGCATGGCGTCGGGACAGAACTGGTTCAAGGTGCCGGAGGCGATAAAGGTTACGCTCAAAGGAAAACTTAAAAAATACGTTACCGGAAAAGACGTCATACTGCACCTTATAGGTTTAATCGGAGTTGACGGAGCGCTTTACAAGTCTTTGGAATTTACGGGAGAGGGCGTTTCCGCGCTGTCAATGGACGACAGATTTACCGTATCCAATATGGCGATAGAAGCGGGCGGCAAAAACGGCATATTCCCGGTTGACGAAAAGACGCTTGAATATATAAAAGGCAGATTTACAAGAGAGCCGAAAATATTCAAAGCCGACGACGACGCGGTTTACGAAAAAGAGGTCGTAATCGACCTTGATAAGCTTGAGCCGACGGTGTCGTTGCCCCACCTTCCGTCGAATACCAAGACGGCAAAAGAGGTTTCGGGACTTGAAATCAACCAGGTCGTAATCGGCTCCTGCACAAACGGAAGAATATCCGACCTCAGAGCCGCGGCGGAAATATTAAAGGGCAGAAAAGTCGCGAAAAACGTCCGCTGCATAGTAATTCCCGCAACGCAGGAAATATATTTGCAGTCGGTTAAAGAGGGACTTACCGAAATATTTATTAAAGCGGGCTGCGCGGTATCAACGCCGACCTGCGGACCGTGCCTCGGCGGACATATGGGAGTCATGAGCGCAGGCGAAAGAGCCGTTACCACCACAAACCGCAATTTCGTGGGCAGAATGGGACACGTAAAGAGCGAAGTAATACTCGCAAGTCCGTACGTTGCGGCGTCATCCGCCGTTGCGGGCTGCGTTATGACGCCCGATATGCTTTCGGAGGTGTAATTATGGGAAAAGTTTATAAATACGCGGACAACGTCGATACCGACGTCATAATTCCCGCAAGATACCTGAATTCTCCCGACCCCGCGGAGCTTGCAAAGCACTGCATGGAGGATATAGACGCGTCTTTCGCTTCAAAAGTGAAAAAGGGCGATATAATCGTCGCAGGCGCAAACTTCGGATGCGGCTCCTCGAGAGAACACGCGCCGATTTCCATAAGAGCGTGCGGCGTGAGCTGCGTTATAGCGTCGAGCTTTGCGAGAATTTTTTACAGAAACGCTATAAACATAGGTTTTCCGATACTCGAATGTAAGGAAGCCGCCGAAAAAATAAGGGACGGCGACGAGGTTGAAGTCGATTTTTCGTCGGGAACGATTACCGATAAAACGACGGGAGACGTCTTCAAAGCCGACGTTTTTCCGGAATTCATCAATAAAATCATAAAAAGCGGCGGATTGCTCGCGTATCTGAAGGAGAAAGTGGAAAAGTGAGCTATAATATTGCGCTCGTAAAGGGCGACGGAATAGGTCCCGAAATCGTGGACAGCGCCGTTGAGGTTTTGACCGAAATCGGCAGAAAATATAACAGGGAATTTTCTTTCACGCCGTATGCCGCGGGCGGAAACGCGATAGATAAATACGGCATACCGCTTCCCAAGGAGACGGTTGACGGCTGCAAGGCGAGCGACAGCGTTTTGCTCGGCGCGGTGGGAGGACCGAAATGGGATACCCTTCCGGGAAACATAAGACCGGAAAAGGCGCTTCTGGGGCTCAGAAGCGAGCTCGGACTCTTTACCAACCTGCGCCCCGCGAAAATTTTTGCGTCGCTCAAGGATGCGTGTACTTTAAGACCCGATATTATCGAAAAGGGCTTTGACCTCGTGATAGTAAGGGAGCTCACCGGAGGAATATATTTCGGCGAGCGCGGCAGAAGAGACGGTAAATACGGTCCCGAAGCGTTTGATACCGAGGCGTACAGCGTATTTGAAATCGAAAGAATTGCGCGCGTCGCTTTTGAGACGGCGCGAAAGAGAAGAAAGAAAGTAACGTCGATAGACAAGGCGAACGTGCTCGAAACTTCAAGACTCTGGAGAGAGACGGTGCATAACGTCGCAAAGGACTATCCCGACGTGGAGGTTGCGGATATGCTCGTGGATAACGCCGCAATGCAGCTCGTGCGCGACCCGTCGCAGTTCGACGTGGTAGTTACGTCGAATATGTTCGGAGACATACTCTCCGACGAGGCGTCGCAGATAACCGGCTCGATAGGTCTTCTTGCGTCGGCGTCGCTCGGAGACTCAAAATGCGGACTTTACGAGCCGATTCACGGCTCGGCGCCGGATATTGCGGGAAAAAATATCGCAAATCCGATTGCAACTATTCTTTCCGCGTCGATGATGCTGAGATACTCCTTTGACCTCAAAGAAGAGGCCGACGCAATCGACAGAGCGGTCGAAAAGACGCTTGACGACGGGCTCCGCACCGCAGACATAGCAAAAGGCAAAGACGCGCTTTCAACAGACGAAATAACAAAAGAAATCATAAAAAGACTGTGAGGTTTTGAAAATGCTTGACATCAAAATTACGAGAACAACATCTCCCAAGGCAAAACCGACCGGCAAACTCGGATTCGGCAAAATATTCACCGACCACATGTTTCTTATGAACTATACAGAGGGTGTGGGCTGGCACGACGCGAGAATCGAGCCGTACCACAATCTGTCGTTTGCACCGTCGTGCATGGTGTTCCATTACGGTCAGGAAATGTTCGAGGGACTCAAGGCGTACAAGGGCGAAAACGGAAAATGCTATCTTTTCCGCCCCGACATGAACGCAAAACGCACGAACGCGACAAACGACCGCCTCTGCATACCGCATATTCCGGTAGAGGACTTCGTTCAGGCGGTAAAGGCGGTAGTATCTGTTGACAAGGACTGGATTCCGACCGAACCCGGCACGTCTTTATACGTTCGTCCTTTCATAATCGCAACCGACGAGTATCTCGGCGTTGCGCCGTCGAAGGAATATCTCTTTATCATAATTCTTTCGCCGAGCGGAGCGTATTACGCAAGCGGACTCGAGCCGGTGGGAATCTGGATTGAAGACGAATACGTGCGCGCCGTAAAGGGCGGCATGGGCTTTGCAAAGACGGGCGGAAACTACGCGGCAAGCCTTATCGCGCAGGTAAAGGCGCACGACAGCGGATACGCGCAGGTGCTCTGGCTCGACGGCGTACACCGCAAATATATCGAAGAAGTAGGTTCGATGAACATATTCTTCAAAATCGACGGCAAAATAGTAACTCCGATGCTCAACGGAAGCATTCTTCCGGGCATTACGAGAAATTCCGTAATAACTCTCTGCAAGGACTGGGGTTATGAGGTTGAGGAAAGACTCGTAAGCGTTGACGAGCTGCTTGAAGCGCAGAAGAACGGAAAATTAGAGGAAGTATTCGGAACGGGTACCGCCGCCGTAATTTCCCCCGTAGGAAAACTGCGTTTTATGGACGACGTTATGGTTATCGGCGACGGAAGCATAGGCGAAGTCAGCCAGAGACTGTACGACGCGGTAACGGGCATTCAGACAGGCAAGCTCGAAGACAAATTCGGCTGGAGATTTGAAGTGGAATAAGAAAAATAAAGATTTTTCGGGGTAATTATGTATAGGGAAGTTTCAAAACTGATTTTATACAGAGATATGGGGCAGGACTCGGTACTGTCGTCGCTCTGCGCGCTCTTTGAGGCCTTTGACAAGAAGGAAAAGGACGAAAACGAGATAATAAGCGGCATTTACGGACAGATAAAGAGGATACTCGACATATCCACCGACTACGGATTTGACAAAAATCTGTGGCATAATTACCTTACGTTTGAAATTTTAACTGACGAAAACTCCTTTTCGCTTACATGCGAGGGCGTCGGAGCGCATGAAGACGGCAGCGTGAACGAATTTGCGAAAAACGACTTCCGCATTTTCAAAAATCTCTTCGATTTTGACTTCTCGAAAATCGAAAACGCCCTGAAAATAAACTGCTTTTCGACGATAACGCATTACCACGCCGTTTCAAAGACGCAGAAACTGTATAACCGCGACGTAAGCGAGGCGGTACGGCAGGTAAGCGAAAAAATCGAAAACGCAAAGGACGAAAATGAGATTTTCGACATAGTCTGCGACTTCTATAAAAGACGCGGCGTCGGACTTTTCGGCATAAACAGAGCGTTCCGAATAAGCGGAAGCGGAAAAACGCTCGAGCTCGTTCCCATAAACAACGCCGACAGCGTGCGGTTTTCCGACCTTGTCGGCTACGAAAAACAAAAGGAAGAGCTGAGGCTTAACACCGAAAGCTTCTGCCGCGGCGGAAGGGCGAACAACGTGCTTCTGTACGGCGACTCGGGAACC
>JAGADB010000016.1 GCA_017613815.1 Clostridia bacterium
CGTTCGGTGAATGAACATTTTCCAGCATCTGTGAATAATTTCCCTTCAATGCGCTATGAGGCGCCGTTTTTGATTTCCTTAATTTTGTTTCCCTTAACTATAAAGCTTCTTTCCGCTCTTTCGATAAACGGTTTGTCGTTGAAGGAATCGGTGTAAAAACTGTCTATTTTTACGTTTCCGAACTTTTCGTCGAACATTTTCGGCTTGTTTTCGCGGAAGCAAAGCTTTACTATTTTCTGCTCTTTTAAATCTATTTCCGAGCAGAGAAGATTATCTTCGCTGATATTCAATTTTCTGCATACCGGTCTTAGCATTATGCCGAAAGCGGCGCTTAAAATAACGTCGTCTTCCCTTTTCTGAGAAAGATAAAACGGCTTTATTTTCTTTATATTCTTTACCCAGAACTCCTCTACCCATTCCTCGTAAACGGGACACATTTTCAGCGCGTCGAATATATATTTTTCGCAAAGCTTCATCAGTTTTTCGTTGCTGATAAGGCAGAGTTCGTATTTGAAAACGTTAAAAGTGATGGCAAAGAAAAATTTGATAAAACGGACGTCGCGTTTCAAGCAAAAAAAGTAAAAATCGAAAAGCGATTCGCCCTTATATATCGTATTGTCAAAATCGTATACGTTCATATAATCTACCTTAAATATTTGTTTTTCTTATTATACTTCATTTACACCTTGTTGTCAATATAACACGTATGCATAAAAAAAGCCCTTGACGTCGGCGTTTTCCGCCGCCCGTCAAAAGCTCTTTTTACATAATTAAGTCTTTTACTTTATCTTAAACGCCCTTATCGCGTTGAGAATTGCCAAAAACGCCGTTCCGACGTCGGCAAAAATCGCAAGCCACATATTGGCAAGCCCCATAACGCTCAAAATCATCACCGCCGCTTTAACGGCGAGCGCGAAAACGATATTCTGCTTTACTATTCTCATGGTTTTTGCGGAAATCTTTATCGCAAGCGGGATTTTTGAGAGGTTATCGTCCATAAGCACGACGTTTGAGGCTTCTATCGCGGCGTCGCTTCCGATAACGCCCATGGCAATTCCGACGTCCGACGCCGAAAGCACCGGCGCGTCGTTTATTCCGTCGCCCGCGAAGGCGGTTATTTTATTTTCAGCCCTGTTTTCCGAAATAATCCTTTCGGCTATCTCAACTTTATCCGCGGGGAGAAGCTCATAATACGCCTTTTCTATTCCAAGTTCGAGCGATACCGCTTTTCCCGACGACTCCTTGTCGCCCGTAAGCATAACCGGCTCGACTCCGTATTTTTTCAGCGTTGAAAGAGCGTCTTTTGCGCCGTCTTTTATCATATCCTTTACGGCGATAATCCCTGCGTATATTCCGTCAACCGATGCGTAAACCGCCGTGCCTGTACCCGAATATTCTTCAAAATCGATTTTTTCATCACTCATAAGCGTCTTGTTTCCGACGTTTACTTTTTTGCCGTCGACAAGCGCTCTTATACCTTTTCCGACGGACTGCTCCGCATTTTCAACCACTGCGCCGGATATGTCGGCGTTATTTCTTAAAACCGCCGCAATCGGGTGTCCTGAATATTTTTCCGCCGCCGCGGCGTAATAAAGGAGCTCTTTTTCGGTAAATCCGTTTGCGGTTTTGGTTTCGGACAGTTCGAATTTTCCCTTTGTGAGCGTGCCCGTCTTGTCGAAAATGACGGTTTTTATCTTTGAAAGCGCCTCGATATATACGGCGCCCTTAATGAGTATTCCGTTCTTCGACGCGCCGCCTATTCCGCAGAAAAACGAAAGCGGAACGGAAATCACGAGCGCGCACGGGCAGGAAACGACGAGAAAAATAAGGCCGCTCTTGACGTGCGACGCAAAATCGCCGTAAATCAGCGTGGGAATAAGCACTATCAAAACTGCGAGCAGGCACACCGCCGGGGTATAGTATTTTGCGAATTTCGTTATGAAGTTCTCGGATTTCGACTTCTTTTCAGCGCTTTTTTCGGTGAGCTCGAGTATCTTTGCAACCGTCGATTCGGAATACGGCTTTATGACCTTTGCATACAGCGTGCCGCTTATATTAACGCAGCCGCTCGTGAGCCTTATGCCTTCCTTTACCGCGACGGGCGACGCCTCGCCGGTTAGAGCCGCGGTGTCGATGTACGACTCGCCTTTTGTAACTACGCAGTCGACGGGTATTCTTTCGCCGCTCTTGATGAGGATGACGTCGCCTACCGAAATCTCTTCCGGCGAAACTACCTTGATTTCTTCATTTTCGGTTACCTTGTTTGCGTAGTCAGGCCTTATATCCATAAGTGCGGTTACTGATTTTCTCGTCTTTGAAACGGCGCAGCTCTGAAAAAGCTCGCCTATCTGATACAAAATCAGCACCATGACCGCTTCGGAATACTCTTTAAGCGCGTACGCGCCGAGAGTCGCCGCAAGCATGAGGAAATTCTCGTCGAAAACGCGTCCCGACGCGATATTAAGCACCGCTTTTTTTACGACGTCGTATCCGACGACGATATACGGCGCGAGAAACGCAAGCGCACGCAGCAAACCGTACTCTTCCGGTATGAAAATGCATGCAAGGAAGAGTACGAGCGATATTATTATCCTGTAAAGAAGTTTTTTCTGCTTTTTTGTCATTTTTTTATTTTATAATCCTGCAGTCCGGCTCTATTTTTTTGGCAATTTTAGCCATTTCGTCAACAATTCTGTCCAATTTGCTTTCATCTGCGTCAAGCGTTATTTTCTGAGCAAGAAAGCTTACAGACACGCTGTTTACTCCGTCGAGTTTTGATATTCCTTCCTCGATTTTTGCGGCGCAGTTTGCGCAGTCCAAATCTTCAACCTTAAATACCTTTACCATTGTTTTTGCCCCTTTTCTGTAAATAATTATTCGTTAATATGCTCCGCGCCCTGCGCAATAATCGTCTTTACGTGGTCGTCGGCAAGCGAATAATACACGACCTTGCCGTCTCTGCGGTATTTTACGAGCTCCGCCTGCTTCAAAATGCGAAGCTGATGCGACACCGCCGACACCGAAACGCAAAGCAGTTCGGAAATATCGCACACGCACAGTTCTCCCTGCATGAGCGCCGAAAGTATCCTTATTCTCGTGGTATCTCCGAAAACCTTATACAGTTCCGCAAGCTTCATCGTCTCTTCTTCGGTATAGCCGCCCGATTTTGCGTTCTCCACCGCGTTCTTATGCACTTCCGATATCTCGCATTCCGGCACGCTTTCTCCGAAAATCTTTTCTTCTTTCATTATATTTTTCGCCTCCCTTTCGTTTTCTTGCAAACATTTGAACATCTGTTCAACTGTTTGTAATTTTATTATAACGCTCCTTTTCCGAAATGTCAAGTAGTTTTGCAAAATTTTTCAAAAAAATTGCTCCCTGCGGTTTTCCGTAAGAAGCAATTCAAATTATTAGGTTTTGGTTAAAATCTTCCGCCGCCTCCGCCGTGAACTCTTCCGGAAGAGCTCCGGTGCGTGGATGACGAGCCGGACGAGGAGTCGTCTTTTATCCTTACTCTCGTTACGTAGCTTCCGACAAATCTGTCGTAAGAACCCGTAAGCGCAAGGCTTCCGTTTACGAAATAGTCGCTCGCCGACGGTTTCGCTCTTACGGATTTGAGCTGTCCTTTAAGTATCGAAATCACGATAAAGGCAATTATCAGTCCCACAACCGCGCCTATGCCGAGGTTTGCCGGCAGATTTTCGAGATTCATTCCCGAAGAGCTTTTGCCGCTTCCGTTTCTCGCTTTGGAGACGAGGTCCCTTACATCATAAGAGAACGTCCGAAACGCGTTATAGTAGTTTCCGTCTGCAAGGTCGGAAACTATATCTACTCCGAGGTCGCTTATGTCGCGGTCGGTTATCGCGTTTATTCCGTAGCCCTCGGTGGAAATCCAATACGAGTTGTATTCGCCCAGGTACAAAAGCAGAATACAGCCGTCGTAGTTACTTCCGTAGCCGTAGCCGGTATAGTCGTAATAGTCGTCGGCATACTCCGTCTCGTTCTTTCCGCCAAGGTCGGTCGTGGTTACTATTACTATATCGAACTTATACTTTTCCCGTATTCCCTCTATTATGCTTTCAAGGTTTTCTCTTTCGCTTTCGTCAAGAACGCCCGCTCCGTCAACCACTCTTGCAAGATATGGGTTTACGCATTCCGCGTCGTCCGACGCAAATACGCAAATGCCCGAAATCATTATCAGCACGAGGATTGCCGAAAGAAGTTTTACAATCTTTTTACTCATATTCCCCGCCTCATTTCGCAATAAGCTGGAGAATCAGCGTGCAGACTGCCGTCGCTGCGGCGAAAATGCCTGCGAATGTAATTCTCTTCTTGGTTTTGTCTATCGGCAGGTCTCCGACGAATTTTCCCGTCTGTCCGTTCATGGCAAACGTGAATTTCTGTCCTTGATACGTCGTCGAAAGCAGATAAACCGGGTAAAGCGCGTAGCTTACCGTTCCCTCTTCGAGAGTAACGCCGCTTGACGCGCTGTTGGTGTTTGCAAACGGGTCTTGGTAATTTACGTTCTGCATCTGACCGTATTTTTGGTAAAAAAGGTCGCGCGAGAAGTTTCTTACGGTGGTATAGCCGTTTACCGTGCTTCTGAGCACGTCTATCGTACTCCGGCGGACTCTTTCGTTTGCGCGCTTTTCGCTCGTCTTATCGTCGACGTCGTATTTGTCGGCGAAAAATCCCGAAAGATACGCGGTCTGAAACGGCACCGCGTCTCTGAAATCGAAGGGCTCTATCGATTCCATAAGGTCGTCGGGCATCTTCTGCGAGCCGTCGACGGGAATATTCTTAAATTCCATTTTTCCGGAGCGGAAAACGTCAAACGTGCTCACTTCGGTGTACCGGTAGTTGCCCGCAATCCACGTGCGAACCTTTTCGGCGTCAAATCTCGCGAAAGAATCGACTTTTGAGCTGAAAAGCCAGAAAGGTACGTAAATTCCCTTTATTTCGTCGATGTGGTTTTCGTTTTTGAAGAACTTCGGCAAAAGGAATTTGCCGCTTATGTGTTGCTTATATTTTTCCTTTGCCGCGTTCTTGTCGAGCTTGAACGGGATTACGTAGTCAGGTTTGAGCGCGCCCTTGAAACGTCCGAAAACTACGACCTGATTTCCGCAGTACGGGCATTCCGTCGCGGCGGTATTGTTGTCGCCTATTATCTCTCCGCCGCAGGAATTGCACACGAACACGGAAATGTTGTCCGTCTCGCTTTCGTCCCACTCCTTTATGGAGTTCTCGTCCCAGTTGAAGTTATCCTGCGGAAGTCCGTTTACGTCAACACCCCCGTTTTCGGCGGGAATATCTTCCGTAAGGACATCGTCTTTCGGCAGCATCTCTTCCATGGAAAGCACCGTATCGCAATACGGGCATTTCATCATCTGTAATGACGAGTCAAATTTTATTGTCCCGCCGCAGGCGGGACATTTGAAATCAAGTAAACTGCTCATTTTCAGCCTTATTTCTTGTCGTTGTCGTCAAAGGGGTCTCCGCATTCGGGGCAGAACTTCGGCGGATGAGCGGGATCTTCGGGTTCCCAGCCGCACTTGTCGCACTTGTAGAGAGGTGCGCCTTCCGGCTTCTTTGCTCCGCAGTTCTGGCAGAATTTGCCCTTGTTTACGGCGCCGCATGAACAGGTCCAGCCGTTTTCCTCGGGTTTCTTCTTTCCGCATTCGGGGCAGAAATTGCCTGTTGCTACCGCGCCGCACGAGCACTTCCATGAGCCCGGAGCGGGTGCGGGCGCCGGCTGAGGAGCCGCCTGCTGTTGCTGCTGCTGTTGCTGCTGTCCCATTGCGTATAGTCCCTGGGTATTCATCGCGTTGCCTGTATTCATCGC